>JALOKO010000013.1 GCA_025456495.1 Bryobacterales bacterium
GGGCGGGCCATCCAGCCCGCCCGCTTTTTTGCTCCGCCCGGGACTCACCCCAGCGGTTGCTTCTTTTATCCGTCCATGAGTACATGCACTACGGGCAGCGGGGCGGGGCGTAAGCAGCGGGGCGGGTCGTAAGCAGCGGGGCGGGTCGTAAGCAGCAGGGCGGGCGTAAGCAGCGGGGCGGGCGTAAGCAGCGGGGCGGGGTAATGGCCGCACCTGAAACCACCGCCTTTAAGCTGTTCGATTCGCTGTTCGATTCTCTGTTCGATTCTCTGTGCGATTCTCTGTGCGATCATAAACGGCGGGCATGGCAGCTAAGACGCAGACAACCCTGCAGGTGCAGATCTTCGGCGTGAAGAGTTCCTCGGCTACCCGTGCCGCGGAGCGCTTCTTCAAGGAGCGCCGCATCACCATCCAGATGGTTGACCTCAACAGGAAGCCAATGGCCCCAGGCGAAATCAAGCGCTTCCTGGATCGCTTCGGCTGGGATGCGCTGCTTGACCGCGACGGCGCGCCGTATGTGGATGCCGGCCTGAAGTACATGCGCCTTGCTGACCCGGAGCTGCTCGTCAGAATTGAGCGCGAGCCGAAGCTGCTGAGACTGCCCCTGGTGCGTGGCGGCAAGGTTCTTGCCGTTGGCCACGACGAAGAGGCGTGGAAGGCCATGCTCAGCACATAGTCCGGCGTGAGGACTGGCGCGCCGGATGGCCTAGTCCCCCGTCTGCTGAGGCATCGAAACCCGCGCCGCTACGGGGTCGGGCAGGCTATCCTGATCGTCTTCCTTCTTGCGCGCACCGAATAGCCGCCGCCACAAGGGATTCTGCGCGATGTCGTCAAATAGCGAATACGCAACCGGCGTCACCAGCAGCGTCAGCAACAGCGACAGGCTTTGCCCGCCGATCACCACCACCGCAATGGCGCGCCGCTCCTCTGACCCTGGGCCATTGCCCAACGCTAGAGGCATCATGCCCGCCACCAGCGCCAGCGTGGTCATCAGGATGGGACGCAGCCGGTCTCGATTGCCTTGGATGATGGCGTGATAGCGATCCACTCCCTTGCGGCGCAGACTGTTCATGTGGTCAATCTGCAGAATCGAGTTCTTCTTCACCACACCAAATAACACCAACATGCCCAGCGCGGAATAGAGGTTCAAGGTGTTGTCGGTGATATACAGCGAGTACAACGCAAACGGCACTGACAGGGGCAGCGACAACAGGATGGTGAACGGGTGGATGAGGCTGTCAAACTGCGAGGCCAGCACCATGTACATGAAGATCACCGAGAGTCCAAACGCAATCAGGAACTCACGTCCCGTCTGTTCCAATTCACGCCCACGACCGGAAACGGTAGTGGTGTAGGCAGGCGGCATGTTCAGTTCGGCCGCCGCGCCGCGCAGCGCTTCCAAACGGTCAGCCAGCGCATAGCCCTTGCCGGTGGAGGCGCGCAAACTCACCTGCCGCTGACGGTCAAGGCGATCAATGCGACTGGGGATGGTGGACGGCACGATCTTCACGAGGTTGTCCAGCCGCACCAGTTCGCCATTAGTGCGCGGGACATACAAGCGGCTGATGACCTCGGCCCGATCCCGGTAGCGATCAATCAGACGCAGTTGCACATCGTAATCCTCATTCACGCTGGGATCACGGAAGCGGGTGACGCGCAGGTCGCCGCCCACCATCGTGCGGAGGGCTTGGGCGATGTCGGCCACCTCCACGCCCAGGTCCGCCGCGCGCTTACGGTCAATCTCCACGCGCAATTCCGGACGGTCCAGCTTCAGTGTGGTATCGGCATCCAGAATGCCGCCAAGCTCCTGCGCCTTGTCGCGCAACTGTTCCGCATAGCTGGCTAGCATTTCCAGGCTTGGGCCACGAATGACGAAGTCAATTTCGTAGTTGCCGCCACCGATGTTGAAAGAGGGGAAGTTCCGCACCTGCGCGCGAATCTCTTTGTACTTGCGCAGCGCCGCGCGCACTTGCATCATCACGTCGCGCTGGCTGAAGTTGTCGCGGAAAGCTTCCATGGGATCCAGCTTGAGGATGCCGTTGAAGAACCGCTCCAGGCTGAACACGCGCTCTTCGATGGGCGTAATTCGCACGTACACGCGAGCCGTATTCACGCGGGCCAGAAAGCTGCCGCCAATCTCAGTCAACACGGCTTCCACGGATGGAATGGCCAGCAAATCCGCTTCCACCTTCTCCATTGCGGCAGACATCGCCGTGATGCTGGCGGTCTCTGGCGCCGTCACCTGAATCTCACCGCCAAACCGGACACCGCAATCCGATGGCGCATCACGAAGTGCAGCATGGCGGTGTAGGCGGAGTCAATGTATCCGTAAAAGCCGCCGCGCGAGCTGCCATGATCGCTATGGCCGCCCGCATCCTCACGCCGCAGCAGGCGCGCGCTCATCATCGGCGTCAGTGAGAAGCTCACCAGCAGGCTCACCATAATCGCCACCGCCGCCGTGATTCCGAACTGATACAGGAAGCGCCCGGAGACGCTGGACATGAACGACACCGGCACAAAGATCACCACCAGGCTTAGCGTGGTGGCCAGCACCGCCAGGCCAATGTCGGCCGTGGCTTCCTTGGCTGCCTGGAAGGGCTTCATCTTCTTCTCTTCGACGAAGCGGAAGATGTTCTCCAGCACCACGATGGCGTCATCAATCACAATGCCCACCATCAACACCAGCGCCAGCATGGTGACGCTGTTCAACGTGAAGCCCAGCCAAGCCATGATGCCGAAGGTGGAAATGACACTGGTGGGAATGGCGATGCCGGCAATGATGGTGCTGCGCCAACTGCGCATGAAGGCCATCACCACCAGACAAGCGAAGATGCTGCCCAACACCAGGTGGATGTTGATCTCATGCAGCGCCGCTTTGATGAAGCGGCTCTGATCCTGAATCACCTCCACGCGAACATCGGAGGGCAACTGGGCCTGCACACGCTCCATGTTCAGCTTCACTGCATCGATGGTGGCCACCGTGTTGGCGCCCGACTGTCGCCGTACGCCCATCACAACCGTGGGCTTCCCGTTGAGGCGGGCAAGCGAGCGCTGTTCGCGACTTCCGTCCTCGGCATAGCCGATGTCCTCAATGCGAATGGGCGCGCCGTTTACGGTCTTCACCACCAGGTCGTTGAAGTCTCGCGGATCCTCCACACGCCCGATGGTGCGGATGCTTTCCTCACGCACCATATTGGTTACGTTGCCGCCGGGGATATTCGCGTTTTGCTGGCGCAGTGCATTCAGCACGTCGCGAATGGACAGCCGGTAGGCCTCCAGCCGTTCGGCATCGGCCCACACGCTGATGGCACGTTCCGCCCCGCCGACAATCTGCACTTCACCCACGCCCAGGCTGCGCTCAATCTGGGGCTTCACCACCTTGTCGGCAATCTCAGTGAGTTCACGAATCGTGCGGTCACCCGACAGCGCGAAAGTGATGACGGGAACGTTCTCGTTGTTGAACTTCGCGATGATGGGAGGGTCAGTATCCTGCGGCAGCAAGCGGACCACGGCGGCCACGCGATCCCGTACGTCCTGGGCGGCCACATCGATGTCCCGCTTCAGGTCAAAGGTGACCAGGACGATGGAGTTGCCACTGGAGTTGATTGATCGAATCTCGCTGATGCCCTCAACGGTATTGACGCCCTCTTCGATGATGTCGGAGATGAGGGACTCCATCTCTTCACTGGATGCGCCGGGCAGGCTGGTGCGAATGGAGACGGTGGGCAGGTCAACTTCGGGAAAGCGGTCCAACCCCAGCCGGAAATAGCTGGCGGAGCCCACCACCACCAGGGCCAGAATGATCATGGCGGCGAAGATGGGACGACGGATACAAATCTCGGCTAGTTTTTGCATGACAACTTTCCTGAACGCTGGGATGCGGGGGCCGGATGCCCGCGCGTGCTATTCGCCTTCCACGGTGATAGGCACGCCGCCCACCAGGCTGCCTGGCTGCACCACCACGCGGTCGCCAGCCTGCAGGCCCTCCACGACTTCAATGCGATTGCCGTCGCGCCGCCCGGTGCGCACCAGACGTTCGGCGCTTTTGCCATCGCTTACCAGATACACTTTCTCAATGCCGGCGAACACCACCAGGGAATCGGCCGGGATGAAGAGCGCTTCGTCCCCACGCTGGGTCACTAGTGACGCCCGAACGAAGGAGCCGGGCTTCAGGCGGTTGCTCTCGTTGGGGATGGCCGCCTCCACCATCAGGGTGCGGTTAATGGGATCAATGGCGGGGGACAACCGGGTGACCTGCCCGCGATAGCTGGCGGTGTCGTTCTCCAACTGCAGTACAATCTCCTGCCCGATGCGGACGCCCGTCGCGGCACGTTCGGGAACCGGCAGTTGCAGGCGCAGGGGGTGCATGCGCACCAGCGTCACCACGGAGGTTCCTGGCGCCACGAACTGGCCCACGGAACCCGCGCGCATCAGCACCGCACCCGCGATGGGCGCCCGCAATTCGGCGTCGGCCAGCATCTGACGCGCCAGTTCCAACTCAGACCTTCGTTGCAGCAACGTCGCCTGGCGGTTGCGGATCTCGTCCAGCGCATCCTGGTAGCGGCCATCGGCAATCTGGAAATTGGCCTCCGCGGTATCGTAATCCGCCTTGGCAATCAGCTTCTCGTCCATCATCTGGCGCGCGCGGTCTCTGGCCAGTCGCGCTTCCTCCAGCGACGCCCGCGCCTGCTGCACCAGAGGCGCTTTCTGGATGTCCACGGTGCCGCTATCGACGCCCGGCGCCAGCCCCAGCCGCGCCCGCGCCTGTTCCAGCGCGGCCTCTGACTGGCTTACAGCCAGCCGCAGATCGGTCTTGTCCAGCGTTGCAATCACTTGGCCTTGCTTCACCAGGTCGCCAAGATCCACGGGCATGGACTCAATTCGCCCCGTTACCTTGAAGGCCACCGCCACTTCGTCCTGGGCTGCCAGCGTGCCGTTCACTTCCACCGTGCGGCTGATGCTTCCCGCCGTCACCGGCGTCACCCGGACGCGCGTCGATGCCGCCTTCCCCGGACTGCTGGCCGACGCTTTGGAGGCTGACTGCTGCGATGCACAACCGGTAAAGAGCAACGCCACGGCCACCCAAAGCAGCCATTGCCCGTGTTTGCGTTCTCTGACTTGAAACAAGAAGACACCTCGCGCGCAGGAATTGCGGAATGGAAACAAGATACGACTTTCGACGCTCCGCAAAGGTTACCTCCCTTGCGGCAACGCCGAAAATCCGACAATGACAACAACGAGGTTCGTCCCAATCCTATTGTGATGGAAGCGTCTGCCTGATGCGACCACGATACGTCGCACCGTTACGCAAGTATCTTGTGCATCAGTTCCCCGTGTACATCGGTGAGGCGAAACTCCCGGCCCTGAAACTTGTACGTGAGCCGGGTATGGTCAATCCCCATCAGGTGCAGGATGGTGGCGTGGAGGTCGTGAACGCTGTAGGGATCCTCCGCGATGTTGTAACCAATATCATCGGTCCGGCCCACCGTCACCCCGGGCTTGATGCCGCCGCCGGCCATCCACATCGTGAATGCCCGCGGGTGATGATCTCTGCCCAGGAACTTTGAGCCGCTGCGTTCCTCGTTCATGGGAGTCCGGCCAAACTCGCCGCCCCACACCACGATGGTGGAATCCAGCAGCCCGCGCTGTTTCAGGTCCTGCACCAGCGCCGCCGCCGCGCGATCCGTTTCCCGGCACAGATGGGCCAGCTTGTTGACGATGTCCTCGTTGTTGGACGAACCATGCGTATCCCATCCACGGTGGTACAACTGCACGAAGCGCACCCCCCGTTCCACCATCCGCCTCGCCAACAGACAGTTGTTGGCAAAGGATGGCTTGCCTGGAGTAGTGCCGTACATCTCGTGAATGCTAGCTGGTTCCTTGGCCAGTTCCGTAAGTTCCGGCACGCTGGATTGCATGCGGAAGGCCAGTTCGTAGGAGTTGATGCGGGTTTCCACCTCCGGGTCGCCCACCTCGCCGAAGTGCTCTTCGTTCAGCCCCTTCAGCAGATCCAGCGTGCGCCGCCGACGCTGGCGGTCGATGCCATCCGGATCAGAGAGAAACAGCACGGGGTCGCCCTGTCGCCGGAACTCCACGCCTTGATACACGGTGGGCAGGAAGCCGCTGCCCCAGCAACTCTTGCCACCATCGGGTTGGTTCAAGCCGCTTAGCAGCACCACAAAGCCGGGAAGGTCAGCGTTCTCTGAACCCAGTCCATACTGCAGCCAACTCCCCATGCTGGGACGCCCGGGAATCTGGTGACCGCTGTTCATGAAAATCTGCGCGGGAGCATGGTTGAACTGCGTGGTCCACATGCTCTTGACGATGGCGATGTCATCGGCGATGCGCGCCGTGTGCGGGATGATGTTGGAAAGCTCAGCGCCCGATTGGCCGTAGCGCTGGAAGGTGTGCGGCGAGCCCAACAACTTTGGAGTGCCCTTGATGAAGGCAAAGCGCTCGCCCTTGGTGACCTCCTCGGGCACTGGCTGACCATCGTACTGGTTCAGCATTGGCTTGTGATCGAACATGTCCAATTGCGACGGCGCCCCGGCCATGAACAGGAAGATGACGCTCTTGGCCTTGGGGGTGTGGTGCGCGCCACGGCCACCGGTGGCCCCCGCCAACAGCGACGGGTTTCCCAGGGCAGCCAGCGCGGCGGCGCCAATGCCGAATTGCGCGGTCTGGCCGAAGAAGTGGCGACGCGTCTGGGCGCGCAGCGCGCGTTGGGTTTGTTCCTGCTGTAGGCTCATCGCGTCCTTACTCCTTCGTCACCGCTTCGTCCATGTTCAACAGGACGTTCGATACCAGCGTCCATGCGGCCAACTGCGGCAGGTCTTTGGCCGACGTCGCCTCGTCACCGATGATCTTGCGGGCCGCATCGGGATCGCGCGCCAGTCGCGCTTGCTCCTTTTCCAGCCACGCCACAATCTGCTTCCCTTGCGCATCGGGCAATGCGCGCGCTGTCAACAGTCGGAAGGCATAGGCTGCCCTTGCTTGGGCGCTATTGCCGCCTTCGGCTATCACTCGCCGCGCCAGTGCACGCGCAGCGTCAAAGAACACGGGATCATTCAACCCGTTCAACGCCTGCAGGGGGGTGTTGGTGCGCACACGCCGGATGGTACACACCTCGCGACTGGGCGCGTCAAAAGTGGCCATGCTGGGGTAGGGCGATGAGCGTCGCAAGAAGGTGTAGAGTCCGCGACGGAACTGCTCTTCGCCTTTGCTCTGCTCCCATTGGACGCTGCTGTAGGGCACATCCCAGATGCCGTCAGGCTGGTAGGGGTACACGCTGGGCCCGCCAATCCGGGCGCTCAACAAACCGCTGGTGGCCAGCGCGACATCGCGGATCATCTCGGCTTCCATGCGGAAGCGCGGACCCCGCGCCAGCAGGCGGTTGTAGGGGTCAGCCTCGCGCAAGGCGGGGCTTACCGTGGATTGCTGCTGATAGGTGGCCGACATCACCATCAGCTTGTGCATGTGCTTCAGGTTCCAGCCGCTCTCCACGAACTCCACGGCCAGCCAGTCCAGCAATTCCGGGTGTGACGGCAGCGCGCCCTGGGTGCCAAAATCCTCGCTGGTCTCCACCAGGCCGATGCCGAAGTAGGTTTCCCACAGGCGATTCACCATCACCCGCGCCGTCAGCGGATTCTGTTTGCTCACCAGCCATTCCGCCAATCCCAACCGGTTCGGCATCGCACTTTGGGGCAACGGAGGCAGCACCTTGGGCACATCGGCATACACCATCTCTCCGGGGCTGAGGAAGCTACCGCGAATCCGCAACGGCGCCGAAGGTCTGGCGAATCCGGGCCGGTCTTCCATCACCATTGCGGTGGCGATCCCCACGCCGCGCAGGGCCTCTTGCTGTTCCTTCAACGCCGCGCGCACATCCGCCAACAGCGGTGTGGTGGCGCGGAAACTTTCCACCAGTTGCCTGGCCTGATCTTCGCTTCGCTTGCCTTCCTCAATGCCCAGCATGGGGCGCCGCCGGGCCGGCACTTGCGTGAAGTAAAGCGGATCTTGCTCATTACCCACCGTCAAGCGGAAGCGCCCCACGCCCTGCTTGCCGTAGGGCGAGGCAAACAGCAACGTAAAGCGCAAACGGGCTGTCCTGGGCAGGCTAGCTGGTTGCGCCAGAGGAAGCACCAGCCGCCGCGAGACGCGCTCTTCTTCCCGGGACGCGTCCACCGTCCACAGGTGCATCTCCGCCCGCGGCTTCTTGCGTTCCTCTGTCCGCGCCGCGCGGTTGGCTTCTGTGACCTGCTGGTGATACAGGGGAATGCGTCCGTCATCGGCGCTGGCGAACTCCCATGCCAGCGGCTGCCAATCACCCGGGCGACCGCTGCGATTCACCTCCACCGTGAAGTCGCTCAGCATGAAGTTTCCATACAAATCGCGACCAGGCCCACCGCGCGGCAGACTTGGGTCGGGCAACGCTTCCAGCATCACCGCCGTGATGGCCTGGGCGGGCGCGGCACCCTCCACCACATAGGTGTCGTTCGCCGGGTTCTCTCCGCTCACCAGCACGGACGCGTCCTCGCCCAGCGTCATCGTGGAACCGCTGACTGACTCGACTCGTTCCGGCGTCACGGCCAGCCACCGTCCCAACACCGCCTTCTGTTCCCATTCCCAGGTCCGGCGCGCCTTTTGTAATTCGGGCGTCTCGGTCCGCAACGTCGATTCCAGATCCGCAATTCGACCGCGGATGGCGTCCCGCAGTTCCGCTTGCTCCGGGGAGGGCAGCTCCAGCGCGCGCTCAGTCCACTTCACCGACGTGTCGCCATAGTGACGCTCATTCACGTTGCTGTTGGCGAAAAAGGCATAGAACTGGTAATACTCCTTCTGCGTGAAGGGATCGAACTTATGGTTATGGCATTGCGCACATGCCAGCGTCGAACCCAACCAGAGAGTAGCCGTTGTGTTCACACGATCCACCAGCACTTCGTGATGGGCCTCGGCCGCATCCACGCCACCCTCCTCGTTGTACATCGTATTGCGGTTGAATCCGGTGGCGATGATCTGGCTCTCGGTGGGCTTGGGCAGCATGTCGCCCGCGATCTGCTCAACCGTGAACTGGTCAAAGGGCATGTTCTGGTTTAGCGCCTGAATCACCCAATCGCGATACTTCCACATTTCGCGCGGAAGGTCTTTCTCAAAGCCATGCGAATCCGCATAGCGCGCCCAATCCAGCCAGGGCCGCGCCCAGCGCTCCCCATAGTGCGGTGACGCCAGCAGCCGATCCACCAACTGTTCGTAAGCCTCCGGTCGGGCATCGGCGACGAAGGCATCCACCTCCGCCGGCGTTGGCGGCAGTCCGGTAAGGTCCAGGCTGAGGCGGCGGATGAGCGTCTCCTTCGCAGCGCGGGGGGAAGGCTGCAGATTGTCCTGCTCCAACCGGGCAACGATAAAGCGGTCGATGGCGTTGCGCGCCCAGTCCTGCAGCTTCACCGCGGGAGGGGCAGGCCGCTTGGGAGGCTTGTAGCTCCAGTGAACCTCAATCAAGTCTTCGCCAGCGCCCGGCTGAGCCCCCGGCCATACAGCCCCGGCGTCAATCCAGCGCTCCAGCAACGCCACCTGTGCGGTGCTCAGAGGCTGCATGCGCAGGGGCATGCGCTGTTCGCCGCCCATGCCCTTCACGCGATGGATAAGGCGACTGCTCTTGGAGTCGCCGGGCACAATCACCTTGCCGCTTAACCCACCGCGCAGCGCCGCCGCGCCCACATCCAACCGCAGTTGGGATTGCGGCTTGGCCCCCGCGTGACAGCCGTGGCAGTTGGCCTTGAAGATGGGCTCGATGTCACGATGAAAATCAACCGGCTCACTAGACGTTCGCGATGCGTCAGGCGCCGTCGACGCCAGCGTCGCGTCAGGCGCTGCGGCCATCCCGTCAATCCAGCCCTTGATGACGGCCACCAGCGCGGGCTCCAACGCCTTGCCTCCGAATGGCATGCGCAGGGTGCGGTCTTCGGTTACCAGCCGCTGATAGAGGCTGCTGTTGGCGCTGTCCCCGGCCTGAAGCACCGGGCCTGACACACCGCCGCGCTGGATGGATTCCATTGAGTCCAGCACGAGCTTTCCCTGCGGGTTGGCCACGCTATGGCAGGCAACGCAGTTCTTGCGGAGGATGGGGGCAACGTCAACGGCGTAATCCGCACTCGCCTGCATGGCCATGGGCATGACAAGACTGAAGACACAAATGGCCACCAGAAACAGATTGCGTTTCCCCATGCATCCCCCAGGAATCGTTTGCGCCTATTGTATCTGGCCCATCCTGGGAGATTCAAATTGGCAGTGCGGGAGGCCAGATCAAAAGGAGTCCAGTTCCACGACCACCAGAGAGTCATCGGGATTCTCGGCCACCGCAAAGTGGCGGATGTGTTCACCAGTGAGCACACTCACTCCGCCGCTGTGCAGCAGCACCAGATGAGGGCCTTCCCTCAGCACATGAGCAGCAAGGGGCATATCCGTCCGCAGCGTCGCCCACCCTTTGCGGCGGTCCCATCGAAGCAATCCCGCCGAGGCGTTGCCGTATTCGCCAAAGCTAGTCATCGACAGCCACACCGCTTCCGGTTCCACCAACATGGACTGCGCCATGTAGCGGACACCCTGCACTGGAAAAAACTCACGAAACTCCCCGGCCTCGCAATCGAGATAGCCAAATCCACCAATGCCGGACAGCCCTTCCGCATCGTAAAAGGCGCGGCCAAACCAGATGCGGTTGCCTTCGGCCTGGACGGGTCCGATGGCCGTAACGAGTTGGTAGTCGGAATCCGTGCGAAGCCACGGGTCGCCCGCTTCCCGGCGGAGTCGCCGGTATTCTTCCGAACTGAAGCGCCGCAGACCAAAAGATTCAATCTTTCGATCCATGGTGCGGGTGAGGGTGGCTGGCTCTGTCCCGAAGAGCGCGCTGTAGTTGGAGTGAACGCTGCAGGAGGCCCCTCCCGTAGCGGTCACGCTCAGTCGTCGTTCGTCCTCCCGCGTGTGGCGGATCTCCGGCGGGGGCGTCGGACTGCCGGACGCGGCGCCGTAGGTTTCACGCTCGATGGGCGTCTGCTCCAGAACCGCCTCCCTGATGGGTCCGGTAACGATTTCGGGTTCACCGGCAGCCTTCAGCGCAAGCACGACGCGGCGCCTTCCATTGATACCCGCATAGTAGGTTCGCTGCAGGTGCGGCACTACCCGATCCATGCGGTAGCTGGCCCACCGCCGAAGTGCGACGTTGGTTTGGTCTTCAGATGGCCACGCCAACCACCAGTAGTTAGGCCCACTCCAGTTTTCCGGATAACTGATCAGCAGGACACCCTCCGCACTGGTCTTCACCGCGTGGACATCCTCAAACAGGCCGGAGTGGGAAGACGCCGGTTGCTCCACCCGGTAGATTCGGGTGGCCGATTGCCCACTCTGGCCGGGCTCCTCCACAACCAGATCTACAACCAGAAGCAACTCCTTTGCCGGGACTGACGGATCAACCAAAGACGCCGCGTGCGTCAACACGAGGCTAGCCCGGCGTTGCCCCAAACCGGCCTGCGCGATTACCGTGCATTCGCGGGCAGCGTCACTGACGGGAAGCGCGGCCTCACGGCAACTGACTCTGGCGCGAGGCGCCGCAACCGATTCGTGGCATAGCACAGCATTCAGGCAGCAGACGATGAGTACGACTGCAAACCTACGCATATCTGCGTTCATCAGCGCCCCCCACCGCTCCATGCGGTTCCCGTCATTGGAGATTCCCGTCACTGGAGATTCCCGTCATTGGAGATTCACGGTGGCGCCGCGAGGTTTCTCCGCTCCGCTAGCATACAGAACAAGACTCCTGAAAGGTACCGCCCCCATGACCCTCAACCGCCGTTCTTTCCTTCACCTTGCTGGTGGACTCACCGGCCTGAGCACGCTTGCCGATTCGCCCCTCATCGCAGCGCCGTCCGCACCGCACCGCTTCCGCTTCGTGGTGATTGCCGACTCCCACATCATCGACGATTTCTACAATCGCCAGGAGAGCAATGCCCTGGATACGATGACTGTGAAGCAGACCCGCGAGAGCCTCATCCGCACCCGCACGATGATCCACGCCCTCAATCCCCAGCCCGACATGGTGTTTCTGGCGGGCGACTTCGTACATGACTTCCCTTCCCCGGACTACGATTTCTACTTCAAGAATGTCACCCGCCTGGACCACGCCAAGCGCATCACCGACGGCTTCCGGATGAAGGTCTACCCAGGCTTCGGCAACCACGATTACTGGGTGCCCCAACACGACCGCGACTTTGCCCACCGCCTATACGCGCAGAAGTTCGGCCTGAAGCCCTACTACGCGGTTGACCACAAGGGCTGCCGCTTCCTGATGCTGAACAACTTCCTGGGCGAGACCTGGAACGCGTCAAACAAAGAGGCCTTCAAGAAGGGCACGGGCAGCCTGGGCGAGACCCAACTGCAGTGGCTGGACGCGCAACTTGCCGCCCGAAAGCAGACCTTCCTCTTCGTGCATTTCCCGGTTTCCACCATTCTGCCTACGGAATACAAGGATTTCGGACTGCATCCGCTGCTGAAGAAGTACGCCGACACCATCCACTTTGTCACCGCCGGACACTGGCACCGCTGGCACGACTTCAAGACCGAATTTGGTCCGCAGCACTACGTGATGGGCGCCACGCGATACGACGCGGATTCCTACATGGTGGTGGACGTTGACACCAAGGCGGCGTCCTACACCATCCGCAACCTGCACTGCTTCCAGTGGGGGACACGCGCCACCGACGCCTACGCCGAAACCGCTGCCTGAATGGCGACGGGGCGTCCCACGAAGGGCGCCCCGTTGCCCACACCCGGAATATCCGCGCGCCTGAGTTGCTGTTGTTCTCCAGGCGCGTCACTGTTTCTCTGGACGCGTCACTGTTTCACTAGACGCGCTACTGTTTCACTAGACGCGTTACTGTCAGTTTGCGGAACTCCACCTTTTCGTGATCTCCCTGAATGGTGATGGGACCCGGCTCCGCTTCATTGGCATTGGTGGCCATGGCGGTGAGGCCGTCGATGATCTTGCGATCAATGATCTTCACCCCGTTCAAGGTCACGCTCACCTCGCGCCCAACCAGGCGCACATCCATGGTCTGCCACTCGCCCACCTTCCGGCTGGGGTTCGAGGTCGGCACGATGCGGTAGTAGAGGGCGCCATGCCCTTGCTTATAGGGCTCCTTGCCGTAATCTTCCATGATCTGCACCTCATAGCGTCCGCGCAACCCGATGCCGCTATTGGAACGCTCACTCAGACGGTACTCCGCGTGGAGGTCGAAGTTCCAGAAGCGCTCCTTCGATTCCAGGTTACCCGCGGGCGGATCGTTGGCCAGAATCCCGTTCTGAATCCCCCAACGGATCTCCTCGTTCGGCAGGGGTACCGTGAAGGTGTCGTTGCGCTTGCCGTCCACCAGGTCTACGACCTCGCCCGGAACCCAGGTGCCGTCGTCGGTTTCGCTGATTTCCGGAGCGCGCTTGGCCTTCCACGACAAGGGCTGAAAGCGTGTGCCGGCATCGGGCCACTCAGTTTTCCCCACCAGGACGCCATCCACCAGCCGCGCGGTGTAGACAGCGCTCACTTCCGGGTTTCGCACGGGCTCCTCGCCCTTCTCCCGGGCAGCGCGCGCGGCGGCTCGCTCCTGCTGCGCAATCTCCGGGATGTTTGAGCCCCAGCGTGCCGTGTAGATCATTTGCAGTTGGCCATCGGGAAGCACGCTCACCTTGGTGAAGGGATACATGCCGCCGCCAGGCGCACCGACAATCAATCCGGTGCCTTCGCCGGAACCGGCGTTCTCAATCTGATACCAGCCCACGCGACCGCGATCCGCTGGTTCGAACTCCACCAGCCAGCGGCCATTGTAGGCTGCGCCCAGGGCCGCGGTATCCACGGGCTTTTCAGCGGCGCCGCATCCCACCAGCAGCATTGACGCGATCACCAACAGGGAACTCATCCATTGAGGAAATGACATCACTAGAACCGTCCTAAGTCAGCATTGACTGTCCGGGAAGGACGCCAAGCGCAGAAATCCAGCGCCACCATGGCGGAGCCTCTCCCAGGAATCGATTCCGATGGTATGCAATCCATGGGATGCCTGGCAAGTTCCGCGGCGCGGAAGGCGGCCTGCGCCCCGGCGTAGGCGGGCGGCGCCTCAAAGCGCGCATGGCCATGGGCGGCTACAATAGGGCCTATGCGCTCCCCTTTGCTTGCGGTCTCTCCCTTGCTGCTGTTGCTATCGCCGCTGTGCCTTGCGCAAAAGCCAGTCACGCTGGATGCGCTCACGCGCGATGACGGACCCACCTTCGCCTCTGATATCCAGTGGCGTCCTGACAGCGCGGGCTTCGCCTTCCGCCGTGGTGAGCGGATGCACTACTTTGACGTCGCAAGCGCTTCCACCAAGGACATGCCCGATTGCCGACAGATCTGCATGGATGCGGTAAAGGTGCCCGAACCGCCTGCGTTTGAATGGGAGAATCGGGGCGTCCGCGAACGTCGCAGCCAGTGGTGCAGCGACAATCGCCACATGCTATTGAACTCTGGCGGCGATCTGTTCTGGATGGACACCCAAGGCGATTCCATCCAGCAACTCACGCGTACCCTGTACGCCGAAGCCGACCCGCAGCTTTCCGACGACTGCAAGCAGATCAGTTTCCGCAAGGATTACGATCTCTACGTGCTGAACCGCGAGACCGGCCGCATCAAGGCGCTCACCCAAGGCGGCAATGCCAGCCGCTACTACGCGCGTCTGGACTGGGTATATCCGGAGGAACTCGCCTTGCCCACCGCCCACTGGTGGAGCCCCGATTCCCGTCACATTGCGCTGCTGGAATTCGATGTCTCGGCCACCCCGCAGTACCCGCATGCGGACTATCTGGCCAGCCCGCCACGCCCTGAACCGGAACGTTATCCCAAACCCGGCGAACCAAACGCCAGCGTCCGTCTGGGCATCGTGGACAGCACCACCGCCAAGCTGCGCTTCGTCGATTTCGGCGATGCCGCCAACCACCTGCTGGCGCGTGTCCAGTGGTTGCCCGACGGCAAGACCGTCGCCGTCCAACGATTGAATCGCATCCAGAACAAACTGCAGTTGATCTTCGTCAATGCGGAGACGCTTGAGTTTGAAGTGATCCTCACCGAAGAGGATCAGCACTGGGTGAACCTTTCGCATGATTTCCGCTATCTGCCGGAACGCGATGCCTTCCTTTGGACCAGCGAAAGCACCGGCCATCGTCACCTGTATCTGTACTTCACCAAGGAGCGGTATGCCCGGCAGTTGACCCAAGGCAGTTGGGAAGTCAGCAGCGTGCTGGGGGTGAACGCGCGGGCCAGCGAGGTGTATGTTCTGGCCACCGAGAAAAGCCCCCTGGAACGACACGTCTACGCCGTGAAGCTGGACGGCGGGAGTCCCACGGCCAGTTCCGCGCCCATCCCCGCGCCACGCCGCGTCACAACCACCGACGGTTCCTGGACAGCGGACTTCGCTCCCGACGGCGCGCACTGGGTGAGCCGTCATTCCAGCCTCACCATGCCCGCCAACCAGCAGGTGCTGTCCGCGCAAGGGCGCGTGCTGTCCACGTTGACTGAGCGCGATGAGGCCGAACCCCGCGAATACCGTATCCTTCCCACGGAAATCCATACCGTGAAGACCGCTGATGGCGTGGTGATGTACGGCAAGCTCATCAAACCGGCGGACTTCCGGCCGGGACGCAAGTATCCGATGATCGTGCAGGTGTACGGCGGTCCTCATGCCCAGTCCGTTCGCAATAGCTGGGCCGGGGCCAGCATGGATCAGGTCTATGCGCATGCCGGTTTCCTGGTGTGGCAGTTGGACAATCGAGGAACCTCCGGTCGCGGCCACGTGTTCGAAATCCCTGTATCGCGCAAGCTGGGCATCGTCGAATTGCAGGACCAGTTGCTGGGCATCGACTACCTGAAGAAGCTGGGCTTTGTGGATGAAGCTCGTATTGGTGTGAACGGCTGGAGCTATGGCGGCTTCATGACCTTGAACTGCCTGCTGAATGCTCCTCAAGTTTTCCGCGCGGGCATCAGCGGCGCTCCCGTCACGGACTGGCGCTTCTACGACACCATCTATACAGAACGCTACATGGACCTGCCGTCCGCCAACGAGGAAGGCTATCGCATCACTTCGCTGCTGCCCAAGGCCGGAAATCTGAAGGGCGCGCTGCTGCTGATTCACAACCTGTGGGACGACAATGTGCATTTCCAGAACGCGCTACACATGGCCGATGCACTGCAGAAGGCAGAGAAACCCTTCGAGTTGATGGTCTACCCACAGAAAGCACACGGGGTGCGCGGCAAGCCCGCCACTCACATGCGCGCGATGATGCTGCGTTTCTTTCAGCGCGAACTACAAGCCGATTTCAGCAAGGCCAAGAACTAACATGGACGCTGCTGCGAAACCCGCACTTCTTGTGCGTCACGAATCGGATTCCCCCACTGAGCGCAGCACCTGCGGTTGGCGCTACCGGCTGCTGTCGCGTGAAGACGAACATCAAGCCGCGGCCTGGGCGCATGCCGTGGATATCGACGGGGCCAGACTGCACTACCACAAGGTCTCCACTGAGCTTTACTATGTGCTGGATGGCGAAGGCAGCGTGATGCTGGATGGCGTGGAACAGCCCGTGCGTCCGGGATCCCTGGTACAGATTCCCCCCGGCGTGGTTCACGGCGCACGCGGTCGCATGCGAGTGCTGGTGGTGGGAATTCCGCACATGCGCGAAGATGATTTATTCTTCCCCGAAGAGACCCCAGCCAGTTAGCCACGCACGCAAGCCAGGTGCTGCGTCGGCGATCAAACCCGCGGTTCCAGTTGCGCCCAGTTGCTTTGCTGCGTCCACTTGCTGAAAGCGTCCAGCCAGGTCTGACGGCGCTGCCGCATCCGCCCCAAGGTGTCCACGTGATTTTGATCCTTGGCCAGGTTGCGCACTTCCCTGCTGTCAGTCGCCAGATGAAAGAGCTCTTCGAAGCGAGGATCCTCGCCCAGGTATTCGGTGTACTTCCAATCCGCGGTGCGAATGCCTTCGGTCTTGGGGATCCATTCGTTCTCGAACAGGTGCTCGTAGAACCACTCACGGCGCCAGTTATCGACATGCGCGCCACGCACCAATGGGACAACGGACCGCCCTTGCATGCTGGCTGGGGGATTCACTCCAGCGAACTCCAGCAACGTGGGCGCCACATCGATATTCAGCGCCATCTCCCGCCGCGACTGTCCACGCTGCGCGGTTGGGGTGCGCGGATCATACACAATCAGCGGCACGCGGATGGACTCCTCGTGCATAAACCACTTGCCCGCCAGGCCATGCTCACCCAAATAGAACCCGTTGTCCCCGGCGTAGACCACCACCGTATTCTCGGCCAACCCTCGACGCTCCAGGGCCTCCATCAACCGCCCAACCTGATCGTCAATGCCGGTGATCATCCGGTAGTAGTTCTTTACCGAACGCTGGTACAGCTCGGGGGTGGAGAAGCGCACCGCCCAACGACGCCGCGCCTCGCTGCCCTGCACCGACAGCGGCAGTTGCGACACAAAGCGCGCATCCGCCGTTTCCGGCATCGGGATGTCCACGTCGGCGTACAACTGGGCGTGGCGCGGGTCAGCCAGAAACTGCAGCGGATCCTCATCCTGCACATGCGGGGCCTTAAAGCTCACCGACAGGTGGAAGGGCTGATCCGCGGTGCATGCGTCCACGAACTCCACCATCTGGTCACCCATGGTCTCCGTGAGGTGCTTGCCCTTCCGCCCGGCCTCTGGAAAGTACTTGCCCTGACCCTGAAAGCCCTTGAAGTAGTCAAAGGCCTCGACGGGCATGTCACCGCCATCAATGCCCCACTTCCCGACGAAACCATTACGGAAGCCCGCCTGCTTCAAAAGCGCCGGATAGCTTTTGGCGAACAGCGCTGGAGCAAAGCGATCGCGAAACGCGTGGATCCCGTGACTGCGCGCATAGAGTCCGGTGAAGAAGCTCGCCCGGCTGGTGACGCAAATGGCGGTGGTGACAAAGGCGTTTTCGAAGCGGGCGCCGCCGGCCGCCAGACGGTCAAGGTGTGGAGTGCGAATGACGCGATTGCCCATGCAGCCCACAGCATCCCAGCGATGATCGTCCCCCAGCAGAAACACGACATTGGTATGGGCCTTGCGCTGGGAAAGGGCACGCGTGGAAAGGACCGCGGGAGCAAGAGCGCCGGCCAGCAAGCCGCGCCGCGAGACAGTAGCCATGGGCCTACTGTACCGTAGACCGAACACGCCCGGCACACCGGTGATGGAAGCGCAGCCGATTCGCGCCACACGCAACGCCAGCCAGTTTCAATGCGACAATCGGATACAGAACGCGTCGCGCGCAACCTCGCTGGCGACGTTCCATGCGCGCACTTCGGCAATGACTGTAGCAATGTGGGGCCCACTGGCCGCAATCCTCATGCTGGCAGCCGCCTGCCTTTGGCTGGGCTTGCGACTGCGCGCCCGCACCCAACAGCATTCCAGGCAGATCAACCAGGTTCAAGACAGCCTTCGCACCTTGCAGGACGCGCTGGAACAGAGTCGCCAGCAAGTGGCCCAACTTGAGGCCGAGTGCCAACGGCAACGCGCCCGCATGGAAGCCGCTGAGCATTCCGTCACCGAAGCCAACCGTACCAAGAGCCTGTTCATCGCCAACATGAGCCACGAGTTGCGGACGCCTCTCAACGGGATCATCGGCCTGGCCAGCAGCCTGCTGGATTCCCCCCTCAATACGCGCCAGCAGGCTGAGGTGCGGCTCATCCAACTCGCGGGCGAGGACCTCATCCGCATCGTCAACGACATCCTGGACTTCTCCAAGCTCGAGGCCTCCAAGCTCACCCTGGAGCTGATCCCCTTCCACCTTGGAGACTTGCTGGAAGGCGTCTTCAGCCTGCTGAATCCCCAAGCTGCGAGAAAGCACCTCAGCTACGCCCTCAGCTATTCGCCGGAAATGCGGCTCCGCTACGTGGGCGATTCCTTTCGCATCCGTCAGGTGGTGCTGAATCTACTCTCCAACGCCATCAAGTTCACCCCATCCGGGTACGTGTTCCTGGATGCGCAGGAGCAAACGGGGGACGATGGGAACCCGGTAGTGTGCCTCCAGTTTCACGACTCTGGCATTGGCATCAGCCCGGAAAAGCAGCGCCTGATCTTTGAAGAGTTCCAACAGGCTGACCCTTCCACCACGCGCCGGTTTGGGGGAACCGGCCTGGGCCTTTCCCTGTCGCGCCGCGTGGTGGAACTGATGGGTGGCGCGATTGAACTGCAGAGCGAGCCCAACCAGGGATCCCGCTTCACCGTCACGCTCCCGCTTCAGCACATCAACCCGATGGAGGACCCGGCGGCTGAGGCTTCGCTTGCCCCGGCGAGCGATTTCCGGGGCATCTGGCTTTGCGTGCAGCAACGGCATCGCGCTGAGACCATGGCGATTCTGCGCCAGTTGTCCGCCATCCCCGGGCTGGAAATCACGCACTTTGACCAGGCCAGCGAATTGCGTACACTGCTGCGGAGCCTGCCAACCAGAGATTGCAACGCGATTGTCACCACAGCCAGCGCCTTCCAGGTTTGGGACCAGCAAACCTTGGATTGGCTACTGGAACCGGGCACGGTCAGCCCACCCCTCATCATCCTGCGGGATCACCCCTTCCAGCCCGCCACCGCGCCGCGTTATGCGTCACTGGAAACCATCGACGTCGATCTTCCCGTCCTTCCCTCGCAGCTATTCGGCCTCTTGAAGCGCATCCGTAAGGCCTCTCTAGGCCCGCTGTTCGAAGCGGCTGGAATGACGGTTCAGGACCTCTACCCCAACGGAGCGTCCCCGTCACGCTCTCGCAATCGGATGCTGCTGCTAGCGCATGACAACCCCGTAGAGCTGATGCGTCTGGAGGGGATTGCGCGCAAACTGGGAGTGGACTCACGCACAGCACAATCCACTCGGGAACTTTCGCAACTGCTGGAGTCTGAACTCCCGGACGCCGCCATCGTCCAAGCGGATCTGCTGACCACCGAGGCGCAGGTGGCCATCTGGAGGACCGCAACCCAGGACCTGCCACCCCTACGCCTGATCGTGACCGGCCCCCTGGACCCTGGCACTCGCTCTCAACTCAGCGCCAGCCCGGTCAACTTTCACTCACTGGACGAGTGTCCCCGTTTGGCTCAAGTGAAGAACGCCATCGCCACGGGGAGCGTTAGCGCACCAAGCGGCCTGGGTGAGGTGGACGACGCCGAAAGCACGGACCTCTGACGCTCCCTGCCCTACAGGGCGGATTGCGCCAGATGGATTGCGCCAGATCGACGGCCCCAGTCTAATTCCGCCAGTCTGATTCCGCCAGTCTGATTCCGCCATACCGGCGAATGGCATCCGACCCTATTCTGGATCCTGCCCGACGCCCAAGGTCGCCCGCAGCGCGTCGCCTAAACTGGCGGTAGCCCCCTCAGGGCTCGCCAGCGGAGCATGGTCCTCTTCTGCCGTGCCTGCCTGATCTTCAGGCGGCAACGCGCGAATGCTCAGCCCGATCCGGCGTTCGTCCTGCTGCAGTTTGATCACCGCGAACTTCCGCGTAGCGCCCGTGGTGATGCTTGCCTGTGCCTCTGGCGGAACTTCTGAGCTGTGGCACAAGCCCTCCACGTTCGGCAATAATTCCACAAAGATGCCGAAGTTCGCCTGCCGCACCACAACCCCTTCCACCACATCGCCCAGATTGGTTTTCTGGAAAAAGGTCTCCCAGGCGTCCGGCAGCAGTTGCTTCATGCCCAAGGACAGCCGTCGATTGGCGGAGTCGATGTTCAGGATCACTGCCTGCACCATCTGCCCCTTCTTCACCACCTCCGAGGGATGCTTTACGCGCTTGGTCCACGAAAGATCCGAAATATGCACCAGGCCGTCAATGCCCTCTTCAATCTCCAGGAATGCGCCGAAATCAGAAAGCTTCCTGACCCGACCTTCCACCACGCTACCCACGCTGTAGCGGCTGTCCACAGTCGTCCATGGATCCGGTTCCAGTTGCTTGATGCCCAGCGAGATGCGGCGCTGCTTGGTGTCCACCGCCAACACCACAGCCTCAATCTGGTCGCCCACTTTCATCACGCGGGAGGGATGCTTCATGCGCCGCGACCAGGTCATTTCTGAGATATGCACCAGGCCCTCGACTCCCGGCTCCAGTTCGACGAAGGAACCGTAATCGGTGACGCTTACCACCGTCCCCACCACCCGATGGTTCATGGGATAGCGCTCCACCGCGGTCTCCCACGGATCGGGGGCCAACTGCTTCATCCCCAGCGACACCCGTTCGTGCTCGC
>JALOKO010000014.1 GCA_025456495.1 Bryobacterales bacterium
CCTTCTGTAGCGTCCGGATGCTGCTGGCGTTGCCGCGCACGACGGTGGCATCCAGGGCTTCCTCCAGATAGTCGCAGCGCTTGGCGTCCTGCTCGACAATCACCACGTCGTTGCCCTCGCGGCTCATGCGTCGCGCCAGCAGCAGCGCCACGTCTCCCCCGCCACAGATCAATACGCGCATCGACGGTTATCCTCCGCGACTCCCAGTTGCCCGCACGCGATGTCTCCATCGCCCGGTTGCCCCCATAGACGCCCGGTTGCCCCCATAGACGCCCGGTTGCCTACATAAATTCTGGCGCTTCAATGCCCAGCACTTCCAGCGTCAGAATCAGCTCCTGCCGGAAATACGTGGCCAGCCACAGCAACCCCGCCCGTCGTGCCGGGTCCTTCTCCTTCAAGATGGGGTACTCGTGGTAAAACTCGTTGAAGCTCTGCGCGGCCTGGAAGGCATGCTTGGCCAGGTTGGCGGGCTCACCCGCGTTCACCGCGCGGGCCACCGCGAATACCCGCTTAGAGGCCTGCACCAGCAACTGCCACAGCTTCTCGTCGGCCAGCAGCGCCTCCAGCACTTCCCCCGTCAGCACCTCGCTGAATGTGGGGATGGCCTCCCCCGTCTCGCTCCACTTGTCGAAGATGCGGTTGGCGCGCACTGCGGCGTATTGCACGTAGGGTCCGGTTTCGCCCTCAAAGCTCAGCGCCTCCTGGAAGTCAAACGCGATGACGGAGTTCCGGGTGAACTTCAACAGGAAATAGCGCAAGGCCCCCACGGCTACCTGGCGCGCCACCACCTTGCAGGCCTCCTCGCCACGCTCGGCATTGCGCGACAGCACCTCGGAGTAGGCGGCCTGGGTGAGCTTGTCCATCAGGTCATCGGCCTTCACGCCTAATCCCTTACGTCCTGACACCTCCACGTAGGCCTTGCGGCTGTCCTCTTCTGACAGCGCAATGCCAAGGTCCGCGCAGCATCGCGGGCTAAGGGCCACCATCTCATAGGCGAAGTGGACTGAGTTGCGCGCGGCCTCTTCGTAATGCAGAGCGCGCAGTCCGGCCACCACCACATCCTGCAGGTAGCTTTGCCGCGAATCAATCACGTTGTAGACGCGCACGCCGCCGCCAAAGCGCGCCTCCTCCACCGGCGCCGCCTCGGCGGACTCGGCAGTGCTGACGTACAGCCGATGGCCGTCCGGATACTGGTGCGTCACCTTGTAGAAGAAGTCCTGGCCCAGCAGCCCAAACTTCCATAGCTGGTAGGCGATGTCCTTGCCCACGTAAGTCACCGTGCCGTTTGACCGCACGATCACCTTGCTGTCCTCCACGGCCTCAGCGGCTACATCGCCCGTGGCTACATCGCCCGTGGCTGCATCGTCCGTGGCTGCATCGCCCGTGGCTGCATCGCCCGTGGCTGCAGCCGCCTCCTGCACCGCCGCGCTCTCCTTGAATGCGGAGGCAGGCATCACCCAGCAGCCCGCGTTCTTGCCCTTGTCCTCCAGATAGATTGCCTTGCGTTCCTTCAGCAGTTCAAAGGCCTTGGCCCAGAACTTCAGGTGCAGAATTTCACTCTCCCGCGGCAGAACGTCGTACCGGATACCCAGACGGTACATGGTGGCCAGGTGACAGCGGACAATGGCGTCGGCCACCAGATGCCCCAGTTCCGCGATTTCCCCTTCGCCCGCCTCAATCGCATGCAAGGTTTCCGCCCGCCAGGGCAAGGTCTCCGGTTGCGTTTGGTAATTGGCGCTCACCCGTGCATAGAGGTCCCAGCAACGATGGTCAAAGGGAAAGGCCGGGTCATCCACCATCGCCCGCACTTCGGCCAGCGAATTCCGTTCCAGATAGTGGAAGCCCACCACCACATCGGCCACCTGGACGCCGGTATTGTCGATGTAGTTTTGCACCTCCACCGGCTCGCCCACGGCCCGCAGCATGCGCACAAACGTGTCTCCCAGCACCGCATTGCGCAGGTGCCCGATGTGGGCCGCCTTGTTGGGGTTGATGTTGGTGTGCTCAACAATCACCTTGCCGCCCGATGGCGCCACGGCCGGCTCCAGCGCGGCCCCCGCCAGCAGCGCCTGCGCGTAGGCGCCCCGCCTCAGCCTCAAATTCAGGAACCCGTTTCCCGCCACCCCAATGCTTGCCACCGCCGGGATTTTGCCGTCCAGCTTCGCCGCCAGCGTCTCGGCAATCTCACGCGGAGCCTTCTTCAGCGTCCGCGCCAGTTGAAACGCCACCGGCAGCGCCACCTCGCCAAATTGGGCCTGTCGCGGCTGCTCCACCACCACCGTGCTGGCAACGCCGAATTCCGCTCGCAGAAGCCCGTCCACAGCCTCCGCGATTTGCTGCTCAATCAAGTGAAACACAGCTTACAAGTATATCAACCGCCGTTTGCCCACCCGCTGATTGCCTTCACTGGATTGCCGTCTTGCCGCCGCGCTGTCGCCCTTCTGCCCAACCTTCCGGGAACGCGAAGCGAAACCGGAAACATCCCGTCCACCGCGCGGGGTCACGGCCGGGCGGCGCTGCACCACCCGGTTGTGGTGTCGCATCGTTTTTGCTTATGAGGGCGGTAAGGACGCGAAAAAATGCTAAGCGCTTCCGGTACCCCTAGTTCCCGCGTAAGTCCCTCACCAACATAGACATATCGGTCCCCTTGCGTCATGTCTGTAACGGGTTTCGAAAAAAACATACAGATTGACGGTTGACAGGGCTACCAGCGAAACAATAATTTTGATGTAGGTAATCCAAAACCTTAATGCCCAGGCGGTGACGACCTATGATGATGTTTCGGGTTGGTGAGAAAGTAGTCTATCCGAATCATGGGGTAGCTACGGTGGAGAATATCTCCTCCCGCTCATTTGGATCGAGCTTTGAGCGTTTTTACCTGCTCCGGCTGATGTACAGCACGATGACCGTCATGGTGCCCTTCAGCCACGTAGGAAACGTGGGGTTGCGGCCCATTACGAAGTTGCAGGAAGTGGACCGGGTCCTCGAGTTCCTTGCCTGTGGCGATTGCCCTTGCAACAGCGATTGGAAGAATCGCTTCAAGGAAAACTCCGTCCGGATGCGCACGGGGCGCTTGGGTGACATTGCCGAGGTCTTCAAGGCTCTCGTGAAGCTGCAGGCCGATAAGCCGCTGTCTTTCCGCGAGAAGAAGATGCTCGAAAAAGCCCGGCAAATGCTGGTGGCTGAGGTGAGCGTGGCCAAGGGTTTGGATGAACCGAAGGCCGTTGGTCTGCTGGACCGTAGCTTGGCGCAATCGGATCTGCGCATGCCCGCCGCCTACTAACTGTCCATAACGACAACCGCTTGCCAAGGCCCGGTCGCCACGAAGCCACCGGGCCTTTTGTGTCTCCTCGCCCCGTCCAGGCATTCCACACCCGCCCCGTCCAGGCATTCCACACCCGCCCCGGTCGCTCACCCGTCACCGCCTGCACGCATCACCTCCGCGTGAGACAATAACGGGCAGTGCTTGAAATCATTAACGCCAAAAGCGCACGCCACACCCGCGTCGCTCTCTTTGACTTCGACGGGACCCTGTCCTCGATCCGGGCCGGTTGGGTGGATGTGATGGTGCCCATGATGGTGGAGGCCCTCTTGGCCACCAACAGCGGCGAGACCGAAGAGGAAATCACGGCCGTCGTGCGCGATTTCGTCGGCCTGCTTACGGGCAAGCAGACCATCTACCAGATGATCGCGCTCACCGAAGAGATCTCCAAACGCGGCGGCGCCCCCGAAGATCCTCTCGTCTACAAGAAGCGCTACCTCGATTTGTTGCAGGTGCGGATTCAGCACCGCTTGGAAGCCTTGGAAAGCGGAAAGGCATCCCCTGACGACTACGCCGTTCCCGGCTCTCGCGCATTACTGGAAGGGCTGAAGGAACGCGGCTTCAAGATGTACCTGGCCAGCGGCACAGATCAGGACTACATGCGCCACGAAGCCAACCTGCTGGACTTCAGCAAGTACTTCGATGGCGGAGTTTTTGGCGCGTTGGACGACTACAAGAGCTTCTCTAAAAAGATCCTCATTGAGCAGATCATCCAGCGCGCGGAGTTTGCCGGGGAGCAGTTCCTGGGTTTCGGCGACGGCTACGTCGAGATTGAGAACGTCCACCAGGTGGGGGGCGTCACCGTGGGCGTCGCCACCGATGAGCCCGATTGCCTGAAGGTGGATGAGTGGAAGCGGGAGCGCCTCATCAAGGTGGGCGCGGATTACATTGTGCCGAACTACCTGGGCCTGGACGAATTGTTCGGGGCGCTGTTCGATTAGCGCCCCCGTTGTCGCCGGGCGGCGCTATCTGCCTTCCCGCTTGGCGGCCGTATGCCGAAATCCAGGCGCGATGCACGGTTTGCGACGTGCGCCGTCTGCCACCGGTTGTTCCGAAGGCGTCGGCCGTCCCCCGCCTTCCCCGAATCAGTGCTCACGGAGAGAGCCATGCACGTCAACGAAATCCTCGAACGGATTACCCATAAGCGGGCCTTGGTGGTGGGGGACATTTGTCTGGACCGCTGGTGCCTCTACGATCCCTCGCTGGCTGAGCCGTCTCGCGAGACGGGCATTCCACGGGTGGCGGTCATCGGCTTTGAGGCCACTCCAGGCGCCGGAGGCACCGTGGCCAACAACCTCGTGGCGATGGGCGTCAAGCAGGTCAGCGTATTGGGCGTGCAGGGCGACGATGGATCCGCCTACGAATTGGGCAAGGCTCTCGCCGCCCGGCGCATCGACAGCATGTGGATGGTGACTGACCCCTCCAGCCAAACCTTCACCTACACCAAGTACCTCAACGTCACCACCTCAAACGAGGATCTTTCACGGACTGATTTTGTAAACGTCCGCAATTTCAGCGCGGAGATTGAGCGCAAGGTCATCAAGAACCTCCGCGCCGCCGCCGTGCAGTACGACGTGATCCTGGTGTCTGACCAGGCCGAGACCGAACAGGGCGGCGTGGTCACCGCCGGCGTGCGAGAGGCCCTGGCCGAACTGGCCGTCGAGTTGCCGGATGCCGTCTTCTGGGTGGACTCCCGCATGCGCGGAGAACTCTTCCGCAATGTCATCGTCAAGATGAACGACGTAGAGAGCGGCGGCGCCTGCCAGCGCATCGGCTGCGGACCCGATTTGGAGCAATTGCGCCAGCACGTGCAAGCCCCGGTCTTGTTGGTGACGCACGGCGCCGATGGCGTGGAGGTTATCCACGGCAATGGGCGGCAGCAGGTGCAGACCCAGGCCATCGATGAACCAGTGGATATCTGTGGCGCAGGAGACAGCTTTTCGGCCGGGGCGGCCATGGCTTTGCAGGTATCCCGGGATCCCGTGCTGGCGGCCCGCTTTGGAAATGCCGTGGCCTCGGTTACGATCATGAAGAAGGGCACGGGCACCGCTTCCCCGGATGAAATCAAGTTGGCGGCGGGGCGGGTGGTTGCATGAACGTATTGGCCATTGATGTTGGCGGCACCAAGCTCACCATGGCGGTCTTCGAAGACGGCCGCATGATCTTGCGCGAAACCCAGCTTACAGACCGTGACGGCGGTCGCGACTGGATGTTGGAAAAGATCTCCGCCATCGCCCACGCTTGGAGCGCGCGCCTTCCCCTTGATCGCTGCGGCATTGGCTTCGGCGGTCCTGTAAACTATGCCAAGCAGCGCGTCGACAAGAGCACACACGTCGGCGGCTGGAACGACTTTGACCTTCCGGGCTACATCCAGCACGAGCTGGGAATTCCCGCCATCATCGACAACGACGCCAACGTCGGCGCCCTGGGCGAATACAGTTTCGGCGCCGGCGCACACGCTGATCCCATGTTCTACATCACCCTCTCCACCGGCATTGGCGGCGGATTGATTGTGAACGGCAGTCTCTTCCGTGGCGCTGATTCCTTTGCCGGCGAAATCGGACACATCACCGTCCGTCCCGATGGACCGAAGTGCCTGTGCGGAGCCAACGGCTGTCTCGAACGGATGTGCTCCGGCCTTTGGATTGAGAAAGATTACGGCAAGCCTCCCAAGGAACTGCTGCAGGACCATCGCTTTGTACAGAAGTATGTCGTTGACCTGGCGCTGGGCCTGAAGGCCTGCATCCTGTTTCTGAACCCCGCCCGCATTGTCGTTGGCGGCGGTATCAGCAAGGCCGGCAAGCGGCTGATTGATCCCTTGAAGGCGGAATTGCGCCAGCAGATTACCAGTTGGAGCGCGGCTCGCATTGACGTGGTGACGGCCTGCCTGGCCGATGACAGCGTCCTGTATGGGGCCTTGGCGCTGGTGGATGAATTGGAGAAGTGAATGAGTTTCGCGGCATCGTATGCGTCAGACTTGCAGGCCACGCTCAGCGGCTTGGACCTGGCCAAAGTAGACCAGGCCATCCAATGGTTTCAGGAGACCCGCGACGCGGGTGGGGCCATTTACCTCTGTGGCAATGGCGGAAGCGCGGCCAGCGTGTCGCACATCGCCTGCGACATCGTGAAGGGCTGCAGCTATCAGAAGGACAAAAAGTTCCGCGTCATGGCGCTCACGGATAACCTGGCCACCATCACCGCGTACGCCAATGATGTCGGCTACAGCGAGGTCTTCGTGGAACCCTTGCGCAACTTCGCCAAGCCCGGCGATCTGGTGGTGGCGGTGAGTGGCAGCGGGAACTCCCCCAACGTCGTCAAGGCCCTGGAATACGCCCGCACCGTTCCCTGCCGCACCATCGCCATGACCGGGCGCGATGGCGGCAAGCTGGCTCCCCTGGGTGACCTGAATCTGCACGTGCCCAACCCCCACATGGGCCGCATTGAGGATGCCCACATGATGATGCTGCACATGATTGCCTACGCCTTCATGGACGGGGCGGCCCGCTAGCAGTCTTCACGGTGTACGCGAGGCACGCGCTTTCGTGTGTCGTGCGCCTGCAGAGAACCGGAGATCCAATGGCACTCACGGTGGCGGAGGAAAAGGCCTACTACGAACGCCAGTATGCGCGTTTCCTCCAGGTGTCCCCGGACGACCTGCGTTTCTGCCCCACCGCCTTCCTGCGCGATCTGGACAATCCCCGGAAGGAAGTCTACGAACGGCGCGCCCTCTACGCCGCTACCCTCGCCGCCCTGGCAAGGCTTGACCTGTCCGGCAAGCATGTCCTGGATTATGGCTGCGGCACCGGCGATTTCGGCCTCTGGATGGCCACCGCCGAAAGCGCCAACGTCACCTTCCTTGATCTTTCCGCCAACGCCGTGGCGGTGTGCCTGCTGCGCGCTGAAGCCAGTGGGGTGGCTCATCTCTGTGCGGGTGAGGCCCGCGATGCCGCCAACCTGAGTTGCTTTCCCGACGCTTCCTTCGATGTCGTGTACGGCTGCGCCAGCCTCCACCACACGCTGAAGTATCCCGGCGCCTGGCGCGAACTGCTGCGTGTCCTGAAGCCCGATGGCGCCCTCGTGCTCACTGAGACCTACGGCAACAACCGCCTGCTGAACGTCCTGCGCCGTTGGAACTGGCGCCGTAGCAATCTGCCCCAGGAACAAGGCGAGGACGTCATCTTCGACGATACCCATCTGGCCGTTCTGCGGCAGAGCTTCACCACGGTGCAGGTACGCCCCATGCACCTGCTGGCGATGGCCAAGCGGCCCCTTCGTGGGCGCTACGACGCCCGCTGGGTCCGTGCGGTGTTGTCTGTCCTGGATGCCGCTGACCGCGCCCTGCTGTGGCTCTTTCCGCGTCTCAAGCGCTACTGCGGCGAGGTGCTGGTGGTGGCCAGCGCACGCACCCCTTCCGTCTGACTTCCCGCCCTCACGCCCCCTGCTGAATCAAGCGCCCTGGCAGCCCTTCCGTTTCGCTCCGCAGCGCGAAGCTCTGCCCGTCCATCGCCCGCGACACCGCCAGCACCCCGTCCAGATGGTCCAGTTCATGCTGCAGAAGCTCCGCGATGTTTTCATCATCCACCTCCCAGACATGCGCCGCGCCCCCCAGATCCTGATATGCCACCGTGCATTGCCGATGCCGCAGCACCCGCACCAGCAGGTTGGGAAAGCTCATGCAGTCGTCCCAGATGGCGAAGGTCTCCTGGCTGCGCGCCGTCAGCCGCGGGTTCACCAGATCCTTGCGCGTGCCTTGCAGGTCCAGCACCACCAGCCGTTGCGGCACGCCGATTTGCGGCGCCGCAATCCCGCGCCCCACCCCGTGTGTCGCCCGAAAGTGCAGCAAGGTATCGTGCAGGTCGTCCGCCACCGCGCGTAGGGCAGGGAACTCCTCCGGCTCAACAAGGGCGCAGGGCTGGTATAGCAGCGGATTGCCCAGCAACAGGATGTCACGAACGGCCATGCGACATGCCTTCGTCAGAGGGTTTCGCCGCCTGGTCAAGGAACCAATGCACCTCCAGGTTGTGGCGCACCAGTTGGGCCGGATATCGCTTGGGGTTATAGGGTTCCACCAGCACCGTATCCAGTGGTGCGGCCTTGCCCGCGCCGGATAGCAGAAACACGGTGCAGCGCGCCGCCTGCAGCACCGCCGGCAACAGCGTCACCCGCCACGCGCCCAGTTTCTCCACATAGACGGCCGCAGCAAGGCCTTCCAGGTCGTCGATAGCCGCCTCGCCGGGGAACAGGCTGGCCGTGTGCGCATCGTCGCCCATGCCCAGGTGAATGACATCGAAGGTGGGGATCTCCTCCTCTTCGGCGTCCAGGCCAAAGACCTCCGCGATGGCGGCCTCATAGCTGGCGGCGGCGTCTTCGGGATCTTCCTCCCCATGGATGCGATGGACGTTGGCGGCAGGCACAGGAGGCAGCGCCAGAAAGAGGCTTTGCGCCAGCCGGAAGTTGCTGTCCTCGTGCGTCGGGGGCACCATGCGTTCGTCCACAAAGAACACGTGGACGCGTTGCCAGTCCAGTTCCGCCTCCGCCAGCAAGGGGAACATGCGCGCGGGCGTGCTGCCACCCGAAAGCGCCAGCGTGGCCATCCCGCGCGTCGCAATCGCGTCCGCCAACCGCTCAACAATCAGCGTCGCGCACGCGGACGCTGCCTGCTGCAGGTCCGGGGCAATATGGAAATGGCTATTCGTCAGCAAGGTACTGAGGCTCCTGAAAGAGTTGCACGGTCGCGGGCAGGAACTGCTCAAAGGTGCGGCGACGATACTCCACCACCATTTCATCAGACAGCAGCGCCGTGTCGCCAGGAGTCTCGCCCACGGGCACCACCATCCGTCCGGGATGGCTGCCGTTGGCCGCTCCTGCCGCAAAGCGCAGCGTGAAGGCGGGGGAACGGAAGGTGATGGCGTCGATGGGGTGTGTGCTGTCCTCCTGCGCCAGGAAACCGGCCTGCAACGTGCGCTCACCCCGCCGCCACAGCGCCCCGTCCCGGTGGAAACCCAGCGCCCCCAACGTCCAGCTCAACAGATAGGCGGCCTCCGGCGTCGGGCAGCCCGCCCGCGTACGTACGGCCACCTGTTGCACTTCGTCCAGCATCTTCCGGTGCGCGGCAGCTTGAAAGTGGCTGGCGATGGCCCGCCGGAACCGGATGACGCGGTCCCAGGCAAGGTCAGAGACATAGCGTCCCAGCCCCGGCAAAGCGGGCCACAGCTTCGCGCACACCGTATCCTGAAACGCGATGTCCACCACCACCCGGTCGGCCATGCCGCTGGTCTCCGCGATGCCATCCAGGTGCAACAGGTTGGCGTTGCGGCAGAACAGCACCACCGGCAGGTCCGCCACCAGCAACGCACGCACCACGGCGGGCAGGTCGCAGGCGCCGGCGCGCGTCGTTTCCAACAGGATGCGTTCAATGCACACCTGCTGCTTGCTGCCAAAGGGGCGCCAGCACTGCGCCGATACGGAACCCTTCATGCTGCGGTCGTCTCCCTCCCGCAGCAGCACGATGATGGCCCGGCTGGGATGGACGCGCATCACCCCGGCCAGCATCTCGTCGCAGTCCTGCACCGTCTGGTGATCGCCCTCCACCACCGTGATCCAGGTCAGTGAGCAGGCGCGCACCACGGCTCCGTCGGCCGCTTCCTGCGATGTCTGGCTGAAGTCTGCCCACAACTCGTCCAACTGCCGCAGCAGCGTGGATGGCTGCACGCTGCGGCGCTCTTCCCCGCTCATGGCCGCCTCCACGCGTGCCCCGCCTGGGCCAGCATGGCGTCGCTGGCCGCCGGACCCCAAGTGCCCGCCGCATAGTTCGGGAAGTCAAAGCGTGTATTCCGCCACACCTCCAGAATGGGCATCACCACCTGCCAACTGGCTTCCACCATGTCCTGACGAATGTACAGCGTGGGGTCTCCGGCCAGCGCGTCCAGCAGCAGCGTCTCATAGGCTTCCGGGGTCCGTGTCCCAAAGCTGCTGCCATAGTTGAAGTCCATTCCCACCGGCCGCAGCCGCATCCCGCTTCCCGGGCGCTTGCTTTGGAAGCGCAACGAGATGCCTTCATCGGGCTGGATCCGCAGGATCATCAGGTTCGGCGCCACATCCTGTTCGCCACGTCCGGCGAACATATTCTTGGGCGCCGCCCGGAACTGGATGGCCACGTCGGTCACCCGTTTGGGCAGCCGCTTGCCCGTCCGAATGTACACCGGCACGCCCGACCATCGCCAGTTATCCACGAACAGTTTCACCGCCGCATAGGTGTCCGTTTGCGCCTCCGCATGCACGCCCTCCTCTTCGCGGAAGCCGGGCAGGTCCTCACCACCCACCCGCGCATGGCCGTACTGGCCAGACACGCTGTGGCTGAGCACCTCATCCGGCTTGTAGATGCGAATGGACCGCAGCAGCTTGGCCCGCTCGTCGCGCACCGGCCCCGGGGCGAACCGGGTATACGGCTCCATCATCACCGTGGCCATCACCTGCAGCAGGTGGTTCTGCACCATGTCCCGCAACGCGCCCGCTTCCTGGTAATACGCGCCCCGGCCCTCCACCCCGATGCTCTCCGCCGCCGTGATCTGAATGTGGTCAATGTAGCGGCGATTCCACAGCGGCTCAAAGATCCCGTTGGCGAATCGGAAGGCCAGGATGTTCTGCACCGTTTCCTTGCCCAGATAGTGGTCAATCCGGTAGGTGTCCGATTCATCGAAGGCCGCCGCCAGGTGCTCCTCCAACTGGTTGGCGGATTCCAGGTCGTGCCCGATCGGCTTCTCCACCACCACCCGCCGCTTGGCCGCTCCCCGGTGAATGCCGCTTTCCCGCAGCATATCCACGGCCAGCGGGTAGAAGCTGGGCTGCGTGCTGAGATAGAACACCACCTCGTGCGGGGTATCGCCGCTCAGCGCGTCAATCTTGGCGCCAATCTGCTGGTACAGCGCGGGGTCCTTCATGTCCCCGGGAATGTAGAACAGCCGCTTGGCGAAGCGCTGCCACTCTTCCTCTTCCAGCGGAGTGTCCTTCAAAAAGCGTTGCAGGTCCTCATACTGGCGCTGCCGGTAGGCCTCGTCGCTGAAGCTGGTGCGGGAGTTGCCAATCACAGAAAAGGACGCCGGCAGGCGACCCTCATGGAACAGCCGGTAAAGGGCCGGAATCAGCTTCCGCCGCGTCAGGTCGCCACTCGCGCCGAAGATCACCAGCACACTGGGCGGGATGCTACGGACATCCTCAAGGACCTCTCCAAAGGGGTTTTCAGGGGCCATAGCTCAACGTTAGCATGGGGAGTCTGAAATGCACCGCGTATGAATTTCGGCGCCGCGCCGCCCACTCGCGCATCCATGCCATGGTGGAACCAACGCAGCAGTCCATCGCAACAGACAGCCCGCAACCTTTGATTGTGGCGGTGCTGGAGGACCTCTTCTTCGGCATCAAGATCAGTGAGGCAGCCAAGAAAGCGGGCGCGCGCCTGGTGATCACCAAGACTGCGGAAGCCTTCTGGGCTCGCGTGGCTCACCAACCTGCGCTGATCGTGTTTGACCTCACCTGCCAGTCGCTGGACCCCCTGGAGTTACTGCGCACACTCGGCGCGTCCCCCCACGCTGGCGTGGCCACCTTGGGCTATCTGCCCCACGTTCAGGAGCACCTGCGTCAGCAGGCCATCCAGGCCGGCTGTCAGCGCGTGATGCCCCGCAGCGCCTTCAGCGGCCAGGTGGACGCGCTGGTGCGCGATGCCTTAGCCGCCGCTGCCCAGCCCGCACCCCGCTGATGCAGCCCGCACCCCGCTGCCCTGCGCACCCACCTTCCCGCAAAGCCACCGCCCCTACGGCAGCGGCTGGAAGCCACCCTGGCAAGGGCTGGTGGCCAGCGTGTACTGGATGCGAATCAGGAACTCCCGCGACCTTCTGCCCCGATACTCAAAATAGGATGGGTACAGGCCCTGGTTCAGCCGCAACGTGGGCGGTGTGATGCTGGCCCCGGGGTTGGGGAAACGCACGTTGATCTGGTACAGCCCCACAAACTCCGGAGAGAAACCGGTGTACAGGATGGCCCCATTGGCGCGCGTGAATTCCACGAAACGGGGTGGCGCTTCAAAGCCCACCAAACGCCCTTGCGTGCCGTCGTCAAACAGCACCAGCTTGGCATCGCCCTGCGCCCGCAGTGCTCCCCCCGCAGGCGTCCCATCATCCGGGAATCCCGTCTGGCTGGGTCCCAGTCCGGTCACGAACGCTTCCACAATGTCACACGCGTTGGCCGGATTCGCCTGGCTCAGCTTCTGGCCCGTGCGTACCCCCAGCGCGTACACCATGGCCGGGTTCCTGGCCGCCACGTCATCCATGAACACGCCGATTTCGTCGTTCTGTACCAGCGTCTCCATGTCGTTGCTCATCTGCCCATCCACGTTCAGGTGAAGCGTGACGTAGCTGTTGACCGGCAGTTCGGCGGGAACCTGATAGTTCACCTGGGAATCGCTGCAGAACAGGATGGGCGCCTTCCACTCATCGGCCGTGGTCATGCTGCGGAAAACCACTTCGGTGTTGCAGAGGGTCTTCGCGATGGGAATGGCGCGTGCCACGTCCGGGGTCACGAACCCTGGGCTGCGCGTGGTGATGTTCAGCCCGAAGAGGCTCGCCAGCCCACCAGGAACCACCGGTCCCGGGCTAAAAGAAGCGGCATTGGTAGTTGCCCGCAATACCGGTCCGGCCACCTCACTCAGGGGCACGCGCAGGTTCCCACGCCAGTTGTACGACGCCAGGAACATGTCCGCGCCGCCAGACGTGGACAGCAATACCGGCGCGCCGCTGGTTGCCACATTCATGTTCGCTCCCAGCAGTTGGCCCGCCACCACGATGTTCCCCATGGTGTCCAGCCCCGCCGCCGCCACTGTATTCTGCAGTTGCGGTCCGGAACCAGGCGTACCCAGATTCCAGCCACTCACGAACGTTCCATCCATCGCACGATACTTCGCCACAAACCCATCGGTTGCCCCCGCAAGCCCGGTGGGTGAAATCAGGCGCGGATTGCCCTCTACCGGGTTCAGGTTCAACTGGCTGTTGAACTGCCCTCCCAGGACAATTGATCCGTTCCGGTCAACCTGCATACTAGCCAGCAGGTCTTCGCCAAATAAGCCCAGGTGATTCGCCCAACGCACGGTGAAGTTGGGCGTAAAGCTGGCCACAAAGAAATCGGAACTGGCGCTGCGGGAATTCAGAATTCGCTGCGAACTAAAGGACGGATCGACATCAAAGCTCTGGCGGAAGTTGCCCGCCACATAGAGGTTGTCGGCGGAATCCACCGCCAGCGACGTGGGTATCAGCCGGATATCCCCCACGCCCTGTAACGCACGGGAGGTAACAAACTTGCCTTGCGCATCATATGCGGCAATAAAAACGTCGTGGTTACCTTGACTGGTGAAACTGGTGATGGGCGAACCCGGAACCAGGCCGATGCTGCCCGTGAAGGTGCCCGCAACCAACACCCGGCCGCCCTCATCAATGGCCATCGAAACGCCCGCCGTCCCATCGTCCTGCGGCCCCCCAATAGAGCTTGCCCAAATCAGATCCCCCGCCCCCGTCAGCCGCAGCATCAGGATGTCCAGGCCGCCTTGGGATCCCAACTCGCGCGTCACCGTGGGGCTCGGGTCAGCATCAATCACGCCGCTGTAGGTGAGGGCCGCGGCAATGCTGCCGTCGCCGGTCACCGTAAGCGCTCGCGCCATGTCGTTGCCCGCGCCGCCAAACGTCCGCGCCCAAATCAGACTGCCATTGCTGCCCAGCTTCAGCAGATATACGTCCGTTCCGCCCTTGCTGGTGACATTCTGCGCCACGCCCGCGCCGGGGTTCAGATTGATCGTTCCTTCGTACACCCCCATCACATAGATGGCTCCATCGCGCCCGCATGCCATCGCCACCGGACGGTCAGCGTCGCTGCCGTTCCCCCAACGAATCGCCCACTGCAGGTTACCCAGGAAGTCGTAGCGCACCAGCCCGTTATCCCGCTGGCCCAAGCTGCTGATGGAGCGGCTGGGGTTGGTCCCCCCAGGGAAAACAAGTGCCCCCCGGAAGTTGAAGGCGGTCACGTAGCTCCCCCCGGCGTCCACGCAGAAGGAGCGGACTTCCTCGTCCAGGCTACTGCCAAGCCTCAGTGCGTAGGGTCCTGTAATCTGCGCCGTTGCAAAGGCGCAAAACCAAAAGACGACGGTACAGCACCAAAGCACGAGGGCACAGTTCCGGAAGGCGGGGGCACAGTTCCGGAAGGCGAGGGCAGGGACGAACGGCCTGCGGAGAAAGATACGCATCTATCATGTCCTAAGCGGAATTCCGCGCTGCGCAGGCTCACGCGGCCACCCTGCTGATTTCTGTTCCAGAAGGACGGCGATCACGCGGACACTGCGGGCCATTCGATCAAACTGCTGGCCACTCCATCAAGCCCCCCACGCGAGTTCAGTGCGGGCCACTCGAGTTCAGTACGGGCCAGCCCAGTGCAATGCGGGCCACCCGGTACAGTGCGGGCTTAAGGACGACACTGTGGTCCAGACGAGCAATTCTGGCGGCGCCCCCGCAGCCAGTACCTGCGCGGCGGATCGGATGTCGCCACCCTTGAGTGTATCAAGTTGCCCAGCGGCGCAACCGCCTTGGGCAATCACTCGCCAGAGACGCAGCGCGCACCGGGCGGGTTCCCACCAAACATCAGCCAAAGTCGAAGCCCGCAATGGCATACACCTGGTTCCCCTGCGGCTGTGGCGGCGCGGCCTGGCCCAACCCCCGAAATCCCGCATCTCCCTCCACCGCCCCGGTTCCCTCCACCACCCCGGTCCCCTCCACCACCCCGGTCCCCTCCACCACCCCGGTTCCCTCCACCACCCCGGTCCCCTCCACCGCCCCGGTCCCCGGCAAAACCATGCGCGCCAGCACGCGTTGCACCGTGAACCCATGCGCGGAAGCAAGCCCAAGCGCGCCCTCATTGCCGGTGTGGATGTCCCACTGCACGGGACTCCCATCGGATGCGTGCAGCGCCCAATGCAGCAATTGACGCGCCGCGGCCAGGTCGCGGCACACCATGGGACCCAGTTGCACCGCCTTGGCCCCCGGACGCAACATCGCATAGCCCCCGCCGTCGGGGACTACCGCCACCCGCACCCCCGGAACCCGCAGCAACAAGTGCAGCAAGTGGCCCCGGTCAGCCCCAAACGCCGCACGGTCCAGGGCAAGGGGAATCTCCGCACTCTCGGGCGGCTGCGACAGTCCTGCGTCCCACTCGCCCGGCGCAGCCACTTCCCCGGGACGCAGGTATCGCTCCATCCGGCTCTCCATCACAAACCCCATCCGCTCATAAACGGGTTGTCCCAGATGCGATGCGTCCAACTTCATCCACCGCGTCCCGCGCCCGCGTAGCCACTCCACCGCGCGCGCTGTCAGGCGGCTCGCATAGCCCCTGCCACGGGCGTCGGGATGGGTCAGCACCATTGCAATCCAGCCCAGTTCCTCGCCATAGGAAAACGCCATCGCCGTGGAAACCAGTTCCTCCCCCCTCCACAGGCCAAAGGCGCTTTCCGGCGCAATCGAGAGCATGCGCTCCAGGTCCGCCAGCGTCTGGTTCCATCCCGCCAGCGCGGTCAGTTCCATCACGCGCGGCAGGTGCTCGCCGCGCAGTAAGTGGATGTATGTCCCGGCTTCCATTCCTCTGCTGCCGTCAATGCGCCCTTACTGGCTTTGCCGGGCGCCATCCCCCGTTCGCCCATCTCTCGGAAGGGCAAGCACCCGCAGCCGCCGGAAGTACACTTCGCCGCCGTGATCCTGCAGCGTGATGTGTCCACGTCCGTTCAGCCCAAACCCGGCCCACTTGGCGAACTTGCTGCGGGCCACCAGCGCGCGGAACTCCGGCGCCTCCCGGTTGAATTCCAGCAGCTTTTCCCCATTCAGCCAGTGCTCCACCTGCGCCCCCCGCACGACAATCCGGGACTCATTGAACGAACCCTCCGGCCGCAGAATCCCTCCTTGCGGTGGCAGCATGTCATACAGCGCCCCCGTGCTATGCAGCGGTTGTCGACGCGGCTTGCTGGGGTCCTCCTCCACCTGGATCTGATACTCAAACGACACGGGATTCGGGTTCGGCGCCAGATACTCATCCACCAGGTACTTCACCCCGCTATTCACCCCTGGGCCAGCCTTCCATTCGAAGGCGAACTCGAAGTTGCCGAACATCTCCCGCGACATCAAGTCACCGCCCACACGGCGTTCGCCTCCTCGCCGGTACAGATGCAGGCAGTGGTCCTCAATCGCCCAGCGATCCGCCACCACCGCTGCTTTGCGGAAGCTGCGCCAGCCATCCAGGCTCTGGCCGTCAAACAGCAGCCGCCAGCCCGCCGCGCTCTCCGCGGGAGTGAGCACGTTCGGGTTTGTCGCCGCCTGGCTTTGGCCGGACGCAGCACACACCAAACACAAGGCCAGCAGCGCCGCAATCACGAACACGGGCACGCGCATCGGGAAACCTCCAGAAGGTCCGCCGGGCGGTTCCCAAAACGGGAAAACCATGCGGCGGGTGTTCCTACATCATACGCATGCGCCGCTCCCCCCATGCATCTGTCGCCGCGTTGTCCGTAATCTGGTCGCCCGCTCGCAATCCCGTTACCACCCACCCGCTGTCACCGGCCCCGCTGTCACCGGCCCCGCTGTCACCGGCCCCGCTGTCACCGGCCCCGCTGTCACTGGCCCCGCTGTCACCGGCCCCGCTGTCACCGGCCCCGCTGTCACTGGCCCCGCCCCCGAACCGGCGCCGCGTGCGATATGCTTCCCCAAGCATCCCAACTCCAGGAGCCCAGCCATGCATGCAGATGTCTCGCGCCGTACATTCGTCTTCACCTCCGCGGCGGCTTCCGCTTCGTTTGCCCAGCAGCGCTCCGCCACCCAGCCCAACCGGAACGGCGAAATCAGGTTGGGACTCATCGGCTGCGGGGCTCGCGGCCGCACCGTCATCATCCCCGCCTACACCGGCGTGCCCGGCGTTCGCTTCACCGCCGTCTGCGATGTCAACCGCGCGTACCGCGAAGATGCGGCACGCCTCTTGGGGAACAAGGGCGTCGCCCTCTACGGAGACTACCGCAAACTCCTCGACGATTCGAATGTCGACGCCGTCATCATCGCCACCAATGCCCAATGGCACGTGCTTCCCATGATCCACGCCTGTCAGGCAGGCAAGGATGTCTTCCTCGAGAAGCCCCTCGGCCAGTCCATTGGCGAAGGACCCTACGCCATCGCCGCCGCCCGAAAGTACGGCCGCATCGTGGAAGTAGGCACCCAGCAGCGCAGCCAGCAGCACTATCAGCAGGCCGTCGAAATCATCCAAAGCGGAAAGCTGGGAGAGATTTCCGAAGTCCGTGTCTGGGACTATGAAAACCTCTACCCCGGCCCCGGCTTCCCCGCCGATACGGCGCCGCCTGAAGAACTGGACTGGGACTTTTACGTGGGTCCCTCTCCCTTCCGCAACTACAACCCCAACATGTATTACAAGTACGGCTATGACTGGTTCCGCATTGCGGGCGCTGGGCACCAGGTCGCCTGGGGGGTTCATCACTTTGACATCGTCCTTTGGGCCATGCAGCAGCAGTGGCCAAGCACCATCTACGCCACTGGTGGCAATTTCGCCTTCGCCAGCAATCATGACTACCCGAACACGTTCAGCGGCACAGTCACCTTCGGTCCGGGACCGGTGGCCAAGCATGGCTTTCTCCTGCAGTACACCATGCGTGCCGGCGGAAAGCGGGAAGCACGGGCGCACGGCAAGTGCTTCATCGGCACTGAAGCATCCATGATTCTCGACCGCGCGGGCTTTTCGATTGTCCGTGAACTGCCGCCGGGACAGCGCCTCACCGCCACCGGACCCTACGTAAACGCCGAACAGGTAACGCTCCCCGCAGACGATCATCGGAAGCACTTCCAGGTATTCATTGAGGCCATCCGCAGCCGCAAGCCATCGCCAGCAAACGTTGAGACCTTGCACCAGGCCACCACGGTAGGTCACCTGATGAACATTTCCTGGGAAGTTGGCCGCGCCATCACCTGGGACGCCGCCAAGCAGCAGATCGCCAACGATTCCGAAGCCAACGGGAAAGTCATGCGTCCCTACCGCGCCCCCTGGAAATTGGAGCCCTAGCCCAAGTTGGCCACCCTAGCCCCACAGCCCGACAAAGACCTATACTTCCTTCCAATGGTTGACAGCATAATGCGAATTCGCCATCAGGCAATGAACCTGTTTGCATGCAGTCGCGCTCCAGTATCTCAGTAGAGGTGGACGGGCACGCACAGGTGATCTTCAGCGCCCAGTTGATGCAGGACGAGACGCACCATCGGATGCTGCTGCCGATGGTGGGGGAGGCGATGGGCGCCAAGCCCACTGCCGTCACCGCCGATGCGGGCTACTGCGACACGGAAAACATGAACAGCGAAGCGCTCAGCGGCATGCTGGCGCTGGTGAGTCCGGATGGCGGCAAGTAGAAAAGCCGCGATGCGGAGGCAAAGCACCGGCGCTCCAACCCAACGATGGAACGCATGCGCGAGTTGCTGCAGACGGACGAAGCGAAGGCATTCTACGCATAGCGCCGGACGATCATCGAGCCGGTATTCGGGCAGATCAAGTAAGAGCGCGGCATCCGCGAATTCCGCTTACGAGGGCTGAAGAAAACGAAGGCGGGATGGCAGCTAATCTGCGTGACACACAACCTGCTGAAGCTCTATCGCCACGACTGGCTACCCAAGCGGGCCACAGGAAAGCCAGGAAGCCCCACGGAGAAGAAAAACGGGCAAAAATCATCC
>JALOKO010000298.1 GCA_025456495.1 Bryobacterales bacterium
GCAGAATGATCATGCAGATGATAATCAACCAAATGATGGCCGTCTTCAGACTAGACATTCACACTCCGATACCCCAGGAAACCCCATCCGGGTTCCCGCTCACCTCTTATGACGCCCGAAACGGGGAAGTGGATTCCCATTGACCACGAATCCTTCGCCAGTCGATTCCCCGGGAAGAATCCTGCGCCTAGGAAAATGCGCATCCCCCGGCTTCCTCCGTCGCGGCCGCAAAGCCCTGGGCGACCCCGAAACTGGCTGTCCAGACGATCTCTCCAGCGGATTCCAGCACTACCTCGTCCGCCCTGCGCCACACGGGGATCGCCATGCGTTGAAAAAGCTCTTTGATCTTTCGTTTTGATCCACTTCCGCGAAGTTGGAACTGGTCGCCTTCACGCCAGTAGCGTAGCAACAGAGGGAAGTGTAGCTGACGCGGGTCTACAACACTCCAGTCTCCAGTATACTCGGAATCGAATTCCTGACACCGGGGAATGTGGGACCTCCAATCGCCCCGGTCGACCCCGGTTTCCGCCCCGCCAACAGGCAGCGCGAAGCGCACAGCAGGGGGAGCAAACAGAGCCTGCCCCTGTTTCGGTGCAGCAATCGACAAGGGCAACCTGTTTGTGGCGGCGGCCAAGCCGGTGGTTGGGGTGGGCGCCACGCGCAGCCAACGCCCGCTGCGCTGGAACACCAGTCCTCGCACCTGAAACCGGCCGCCCTGGGTGGATGGCAGCCACAGGCCACGCACGGTTTCCACGGCGGCAAAGCCCAATGCCGGCGCTGGCGCGTCTCCGTCCCCGGCGGCCGACGCCGCGCCAGCCGCCCGGCCCGTCAATTCCAGAATCACCTCGCGTTGGATGGCCACATCCAACCCGGCGAACCTGTGTGCGCAACCCTCCCAGCCGTAGGGGCCAGTCTGAAAGCCTCGGTCCACCTCGGTGGCCGCCACCTGGCGCAGGTAGCGCCAGGCGTCGCGCAGTTGAGTGGCTGTATTGACCAGGACGCACTCTAAGGACGGATTGTGCGAGGCCGCCAACGCCGGAAGCCATTCCCCGCGCAGGCGATTCCGCCGGAAGGTCGGGTCCTGGTTGCTGGAATCCTCCTTCCAAGGCTGCCCCAGCCGCCGCAGATAGGCCCGAATCTCCTCTCGACTCCGCTGTAGCAGTGGGCGCGCCACGCCCTCCGCCGTCAGTGCAGCCATCCCGCCCAAACCCCGGCTGCCCGCGCCCCGCAGCAGGCGGAACAGCACCGTCTCGGCTTGGTCTCCCCGATGGTGGCCGGTGGCGATGCGCGCGAGCGTGGCCTGTCTGCGTGCGAACGCATAGAAGGCGCGCCGCTGCTCGCGTGCCCATTCCTCCACGCCCTGTGACGGCGCCTGGCCCGCCTCAATCCGGTGGACGCACAACGGCAACCGGGCTGCGGTCGCCAACCCGCGCACGAAGGCCTCCTCGTCGTCTGACTCCGCGCCGCGCAGCCCGTGGTTGACGTGCAACACCGTCAGGCGCCACCCGAAATCCGGCGCCAGCGCGCACAAAACCCGTAGGAGCGCGACGCTGTCCGCCCCACCGGACACCGCCACCCCCACGCCGACCCCATCCGGCAGCAGACAGTGCGCCTCCATGTCGCGCGCCACCGCCACTTCAAACGGATCTCGGTTTTGCATCTCATCCGCCATTGGTTCTGGTGCCGCCTCCATCCCTGCCGGCGCGCCATGGGTACGGAACACGGCGCCGCTGCCCTCCGCGATGTCGTCCCCGTCTCCCCCAGGCATCCTCCGCCGCAGCCGCCATCCTCCGCCGCAGCCGCCATCTTCCCTGGCCGGGTCCGGCGCTCCACCCGCTTTGCTATCCTCTACCCTTGGGACTTCCCCTGCGCCTATTGTACGGTTCGTGGGTGTATCCATGTCCCCAACGGAAGGACTGCCGATCATGCAATTTCCCCAGGACGCCCTTGCCCGCGCCGCCAAGGTCAAGCTGCTGCTGATGGACGTGGATGGCGTCCTTACAGACGGCAAGCTGTACAACCTGCCCGGCCCCGGCGGCGACATGGTGGAAACGAAAGCCTTCTCCGCACAGGATGGCATCGGTTTGCGCTGGCTGGTCTGGCACGGCTTCAAAACCGGGGTCATCAGCGGCCGCGTCTCTCCCGCCACCGTCGAGCGCGCAACCCAGGTGGAGATGGCCTACATCTACCAGGGTCACGTCGAAAAGGTACCCATCCTGGAGGAGATCCTGCAAAAGGAACAAATCGCGGCAGACCAGGTGTGCTTTGTCGGTGACGACCTCACCGACGCCATCCTGATGCGCCGTGTCGGGTTGGGCGTCGCCGTCGCCAACGCCCGCCCTGAAGTAAAGCAGGTGGCCCACTACGTCACCAGTTCTCCCGGGGGCGAGGCTGCCGTTCGCGAGGTCTGCGAACTGCTTCTTTCCGGCCATGGACTGTGGCAAGCGGTCCTGGACAAGTACGAAATCTAGCCCGCATCGCCAACCCATGTCGCTTGCGGCGCACTTTTGCGGCTGCTCCTGCAGATTTCCAGAGAATAGTTCCGCCTTCGCCCCACTATATCCCTGAGAGCGTGTGTGCGCTTCCCCGGCCCGGGGTGGCGCGTCCAGGAGGTGACCAAGTGGAGCCAGCCAGAATTCATCGCCCGCCGTCCAGCCGCAAGGGCCAGTGCATCGCGATTCTACTGCTGACCCTGCTGCTGTTCCTCTCGCCCGCCTCCGCCTGGGATGGAACCGGAAAGGCCACCTATGTCGGCGGCACCATCGTTGGACTGCCGGATTCCGCCAAGGGCAACATCGGCACCACCGACGAGGACTTCTTTGTCTTCGACAGCAATGCCGTGGAAGTGGCCATCCCCTGGGAGCGAATCAATCTGCTGGAGTACGGCCAGCGAGTCGGCCGCAGGATTGGCCTTGCCCTCGCGGTCTCGCCGCTGTTTCTGATGACCAAGTCCCGAAAGCACTTCCTGACAATCAGCTTCCAGGACGAGCGCGACCGGCAGCAGGCACTGGTCTTTCAGTTGGACAAAGCGCACGTGCGCAGCGTCCTGGTGACGATGGAAGCGCGCACCGGTTTGCGCGTGGAATTGCAGGACAACGAAGCCCGCTTTGGTGGAGAAAGCCAGTAATGCCCACAAATCCAGCACGGGTCAGACTCTTGTTCTGGGGCGGGATGCTCAGCGTCATCGGCGTCCTTTGGGGGTTGCTGCAACTGGTTCTGCCGCTGCAGGGACAGGACCCCTCACCTTCTGAACCACTGCCATCGCACATCCAGCACGTGCGGCGGCTCTGCGTGGAAGACTTCGAAGGCGGCGAGAACGCCCGCCAACTGCGCGCCATGTTGATTGACCAACTGCAACGCATGGGCGGCTTTGCGCTGACAGAAAATCCGGCGCGCGCCGATGCCTACCTGCGCGGCTTCGCCGAAGACCTGGTGTTTACTCAGCAGCACAGCCGGGACGAGGTGAGTGGCGTGCGGGCGCAATCCTCGAACGCCACGGGCGGCTACACCCGCAATCGCAGGGCGAATTCCTCGTCCATCGGCGCCAACGAAGCGGTGCGTGAGCGTTCCACTGAGCGTCGGCATGAGGCGGCTCTCACGGTGCGCATCGTCAACGCGGACGGGGACGTGCTTTGGTCAGGGTCAGCAGAAAGCCGTGGCGGGAAATACCGTAGCGCCAGCGCCGAAGTGAGCGCTCGGGTGGCGGCGGACCTGCGCAAGGCGCTAACAGCAATCGACCCGCCCCCCGGGACCGCGCTCACTCATTCCGCAGACTCACCGGCTTCCGGGAATCCTGAACCAAATTGAACGTGATCTCCACGTTCACCCTGGCTTCCGTAGGCTTGCCATCAACGGTTCCAGGTTGGAAGCGCCAACGGGCCAATGCATCGCTGGCGGCCTTATCCAGGTCTGACCGAATGCCCTTTGTCACCTCGATGTTGCGGGGCACCCCATCCACTCCCACCAGCGCACGCAGGCCGACGGTACCGCTCACCCCTTCCCGGCGGGCGGCCGCCGGATAGACCGCCGGTACCCGCAGCGTGGGACGCGGAGCCGTGGTGACTGCGGGCACGGCAGAGCCGGGCGTCCTGTTGGCGTCCACTGGCGATGCGCCCGGATTCGACGAACCGGAGTTTGGCGAACCGGGACCGGTGGCGGGCACTGCCGCTCCGGGCACTGCTGCTCCGGGCACTGGCGTTCCAGGTACTGGCGATGCCGCCCCTTCCGGTGAACGCGATGTGGCGGGCGACCCGCCGGTTCCAGGCAGTCCCGCAGGTTTTGTCGCGGCGGGCGATTTCGGGCTAGCCACGGCGGGCGGCTTCACCACTGCGGCCGGGGACCCGCCCGGCCTCATGGTTCCCCCGGCTGTCGTCGGCGGTGTGCTTGTTGTTGGGTATCCGCCATTTGGCGGCGCGGCCGGGCGCGATGAGGACCCTGGCGGCTGCGGCAACTTTACCGCGCTGTTGGAAGCCACCGGTTGCCCGGTGGGGTTGGTGCCTCCGCCTGTCTGCGCATCCATCGCCGGCCGAACGGACGGAGTGTCCGTGGACCCGGAATTGGCGGTGAATCCATTGGCGGCGTTCCCCGGCCCCCCGGGCAAAGCAGCATCCGCACCCTGGTTCACCGGGGTCACAACGCCTGCTGCCCGCTTGTCCTTGTCATCGTTCTCCGGCGATGTGCGCAGCAAGCGGAAGAGCCCGAAAATCCCGCCCACCAGGACAAGCCCCAGCACCACCAGCAGCGGAGCCAGCCACAGGTTCTTCCGGGGTACCGGCGTGGGTGTGTATGCCGACGGCGTGGATGCCCAGGCAGATTGGCTGACGTTGGGCGCTTCAGTGGCTTGCCGGGCAGACGGCTGCCACGTGGGTTGCGACAGCCCCGCACCTGGGGGGATTCCGGCCGTAGTTCTGGTGGCTGGCCCACCCATCGGCGGCACGGGCGGGAGCGGTGTTGAGGCCGGCGTCGCATCGGGGCGCGGAATCAGGCCGGGGGTCGGCGTCCGCGTAGACATCGGCGCCCGTGTCTGCGTCGAAATCGGCGTCGCTATCGGTGTCGCCATCGGCGTCGCCACAGACGCGGTGCCTGCTGGCGGTGGCAGAGGCATTCCGGTATTCGGATAGGCGCCGGAGGGCGTCCCGGTCATCGACGGTGGCGGCATCGCCACGCTGCCACTGCCGTAGCCGCCCGCTCCTCCCGGCAGTGACTGGGTTCCCGTGAGGCTGTCCCTGCCCATCGCCGGGTTCCGCAAGGTCCCCGGGGACTCCGCACCGCCCAACCCGGCGGCATCCCGGAAGGCCTGCGCCAGCGCCATGCAATTCGGGAAGCGGTCGTCCGGATTCTTCGCCAGGGCTCGTTTCAACACCGCGCTCACCGCATCGCTCAGTTGCGGATTGTCCCGTTTGGGGTCCGGCTCATCCGAGACGATCTTGAAGATAAGCGTCGTCATCGAGTCCGCTGTAAATGGACGCTTGCCCGTGATCGCCTCATACATCACCACGCCCAGGGAATACTGGTCCCGAAAACACCGACGCCAAAAGGTCCAGCGTCACCTGCGCCTGGTCCCGCTTCCGCAGCACTTCGGCCAGGTTGTGTCCATCCACAAACTCCATGGCGATGTAGGTGATCTCGTCCTGCTCGCCAATCTGATAGATGGTGACGATGTTGGGGTGGGAGAGGATGCCCGCTGACTGGGCCTCACGGTAGAGGCGCTCCCGCAGAAACTGCCGCTCCTGCTCCTCCTGAATTTCCGATAGGTAGATGGTCTTGATGGCTACCTGCCGCTTGATGAAGCTATCCACCCCGCGATAGACGACACCCATCCCGCCTCGGCCCAGTTCGCCAAGTAATTCGTAGTTGCCAATGCGGTGTAACGCCATGTTGCTAGGCGGGGGCCTCAACATTCACTTGTCCCCGGTAGGCACACGGACATGCTGCCTGACGGGGGACGCCCCAGGATGCGACCATTGTCCGCCAAATCGCCAGGAAAACCAACCCCGCCACGGGATTCGTAATCCCGCGACTAATTGGCTAAGCGGATTTTGTGACGGTTTCGGCTAGCACGCGTCGCCAGCATGTCGC
>JALOKO010000299.1 GCA_025456495.1 Bryobacterales bacterium
ATGGCAAGGGCGAGGACTACATCGATTGGAAGATGTGGCTGGGATCGGCCCCCAAGCGGGCCTACGATGCGGACCGTTTCTTCCGCTTCCGCAAGTATTGGGACTATTCTGGCGGCATCGCCACGGACCTGTTCTTCCACGTGGCCGCGCCAATGAACATCTGCTGGGGGCAACCACAGTTCCCCACGCGCGTGATGGCAGCCGGCGGCACGTATGTGTTCCGCGATGGCCGTGAAGTGCCCGACACCTTCCACCTGGTGGCCGAATACGGTCCAGGGCCGAATTCGAAGAACGGTCACTCGCTGGTGCTCACCTCCAGCATGGCCAATTCGGAGCACATCCCGGGCCTGATCCGCGGTCACGAAGGCACGCTGATCATGGTGGAAGAAGGACGCTTTGAAGGGCGCGTGGACTACATCACCGTGAAGCCCGAAAAGCGCGTCGTGAAGGAAGAATACAAGACCAAGTGGGGCACTGAGCCGGTGCGCATTCCGGTGGAGCAGTTCGACTCGATGGAAACCCACGTGGACAACTTCCTCTCGTGCATCCGCACCCGTCAGCAGCCGACGCTGCCGGTGGAAACGGCCGCCTGCGCGCAGGCTGTGATCACCACCGCGGTGCAGAGCTACCGCGAAGGCAAGGTGAAATACTACGACCCGAAGAACTACAAGGCGGTCGACAAGGCCGTCTAGTTCGGAGCCGCGTGGAACGAGAAGGGGGCGGAGAGCCAGGGTGCTCTCCGCCCCCTTTCCTTTGGGCGGAACGATGCGGCCAGGGTCAGCCGCGTTGTGCGCGCCGTTCGTCCATGGTCTTCACGCCGACGCGCGTGGCCCACGCCTGGTAATCCGCCAACAGTTCCCGCACCTTCGCCGGTTCCTGGTCGTGCAGGTTGTGGAGCTCCGCGCGGTCCTTCTCCACGTGGTAGAGTTCCCATGCGCCGTTCTCCACCGACACCAGCTTCCAAGGCCCTTTGCGGACGGCGCAGTTGCCCATGTGCTCCCAGAACAACGATTCGTGACCGGCGCGCAGGCCGCCTTCCAGCGTAGGGCGTAAGCTGAGCCCTTCGCACGGGGTGATGGCAGTGCCGTTGTGGGTTTTCGGGTACTCAGCGCCTGCCAGATCCAGACAGGTGGGCAGGATGTCCATCACGTGCGCCAGTTCCCCACTCACGCGTCCGCCGTCCCGGATTGCGGCGGGCCACTGGGCAATCAAGGGTGAGGAAATGCCGCCTTCGTGTACCCAGTGTTTGTGCAGCCGGAAGGGCACATTGCTGGCGTTGGACCATCCTCGCCCGTAGGCGCGAAAGCTGTCCGGATGGTCGTGGGGCGCCGTGGGGTCGTCTTCCTTACGCGTCTTCCAGTCCTCATGACAGCCGCCGTTATCGGCCAGGAACAGCACCAGGGTGTTGTCTTCGGCGCCCATGCGGCGGACCTGCTGTAGAATGCGGCCTATGCCCGCATCGAGTTCTTCCACCATGGCCGCATAGATGGCCATGCGGAGGGCGCGGTCTTCGCGGTCGGCCACGCTGAGTGTGTCCCAGGCTGGCACTTCCGGGTCGCGGGGCGACATCTGGGCGTCGGCGGCCAGCACGCCCTGCTGCTTCATGCGCGGGAAGCGTTCCTCCCGTAGCTTGTCCCAGCCATCGCGGTAGCGTTCGCGATACTTGTCGATGGTTTGCTTGCGTGCGTGCAAGGGCCAGTGCGGCGCGGTGAAGGCCGCGTACAGAAAGAAGGGTTTGTCGCGTGGGCTTTCTTCGAGGAAGCGCACTGCGTGATCTGCAATCGCATCGGTCATGAAGAAGCCCTCGCCGGGTGTATAGGGTTCGTTCCCCAGCGCCATTTGCCGCCCCTCATTCAGCTTCCAGTAGCTGTTTGCCCCGCTAATGAGGCCGAAGTATTTCTCAAAGCCGCGGTCCAACGGCCAATGCGGGCGCTGCTCGCCCACGTGCCACTTGCCCGACATCACGCAATGGTATCCGGCCGGGCGCAGGGCCTCAGCAAAGGTGACGCACTGCTTGTTGAGCCTGCCTTCGTAGGCGGGAAAACCGAGGTCCTGGATCATCGCGCCCACCCCGGCCTGATGCTGGTAGAGGCCCGTCAGCAGGGCCGCGCGGGTGGGACAGCAACGGCTGGTGTTGGAGAAATTCGTGAAGCGGATCCCCCGCCGGGCCATCCCGTCCAGGTTCGGGGTGCTGATCTCAGAACCATAGCAGCCAAGGTCAGAGTAGCCCATGTCATCGGCCATCACCACGATGATGTTTGGCCGGGATGGCGCCTTTGCCTGCTGCCCGCAGCCGGTCAGGGCGCCTGCCGCCGACATCCCCGCCAACCCTAGAAACGCACGTCGATTCATCCTGCACTCCTTCCCGTTCCAGGCAGCTTCCTGGCGGTTAACTGGTGAACATGCGGCGTGCGTTCACCAGGCCCTGGTTGGAATCCACTAACTGGCGCTCCGCCATCTGTTCGCTGGTCAATCGCGGAAGCGGCGGTTGGGGCTTGCCCTTTTCCGCCAGCGCGTAAAAGCGCATGTACTCGTTGGCGGGCACATTCTCGTAGCCCTTCCAGAAGTCTGGCTGTTTCACCTTCAGGTCGTTGTGCCGGACGGTGATGGTTTCCAACAACACCGAAGCTTTGGGGCAGCGCGCCAACAGGGTACGCAGCAGTTCCGGCGTACCTACGTTGCCTTCGCCGAACACCACCCAACGCGCGGCCACGCCCTCGTCAGTCAACCAGACATAGCTGTCGCGAAGATGCGAGCTGACGATGTAGGGGGCCAGATGCTCCAGCGCCACCATGGGATCTTCGATGGTCCAGATGGGGTTACCTGAATCGAACACCACGCCCACCCAGTCCTTGCCCGCCTCTTCCACGACGGGCGCAAGTTCCCGGCCCTGATAATCGCCCGAGTGGTTTTCGATAGCCATCATCACGCCCATGTCGGTGACCTGGGAGCGGATGTTGCGCAGGGCGTGCAGCATCGCCTCAGTGTGCTTCGCCAACGGGATGTCGCCCTTGCGCTCGCGGGCGCTTCCCAGCAGGCAGCGCAGGATGGGCGACCCCATCAGCTTGGCGGCCTCCACGTGGCGTAGGATCCATGGTTCGATGGGTCCCTTCTTCGCGTTCCAACCGGAGGCGGTGGGGCAGATGGTGCCCATGCCCATCTCCAACAGTACGCCGTTCTGGTCAGCATAGGCCTTCACGTTCCGGGCGTGTTCCGGGTCAAGGCTGCCCAACTGATTGGAGTCAGCAAACTGGATGACGCGCAGCTTCTGTTGCACTGCATGATCGATGTACTGGAAGGCGTTCCAGCCCTGGCTGCGGACGCTCCATAGGTCGAGGCCGAATCGCTGGGGATCCCGTGTGTTGTCGATGACGCCCGGCCCGGTTTGGCCCGCGGCGGTTGCGGTTTGGCCCGCGGCGGTTGCGACCGTGGTGGCAGCGGCAAGGAAATGACGGCGGTGCATACGAGTGATGGGGTCTCCTGAAAGGGTGTGCCCCCCAGCTTATTGCGTTTCGCCGCAAGGTGCAAACAAGCGCCGTGGCGCCAAGGGAGGGCGCTGCTGTAACGATCCTGTTTCAATGGCGGCCGATGTACGCGCCCTCTTCGCACGTGCGGGTGGCGCCCGTGGCACACTAGCAGAAATAGCTTGCGCGGGCGCGTCCGAGGCGCGTCCGCAACACATCGCGCCGCCCCTGTTCAATCGGGCGGGTTCATTCGACAACACTCAAGCGGAGGACACAATGGATCGTCGTGCGTTTCTGGCCATGCAATCGCGCATGTTCGCGTTGGCGTTGGTAGGTGGGCAATTCGGCGGAAGGCTGCAGGCCGCGCCGACGTTTTCGAAGAACCCGTATTCGCTGGGGGTCGCTTCCGGGGATCCTTCCGCCGATGGCTTTGTCCTGTGGACGCGACTGGCTCCGGAGCCGGTCCAGGGCGGCGGCATGGGCGTGGACCCGGTCCAGGTGCGGTGGGAAGTGGCCGAAGATGACGCCATGCGGCGTGTGGTGCGAAGCGGCAATGCGGTCGCCAGCCCGGAACTGGCGCACTCCGTTCACGTGGAGGTGGGCGGGCTGCAGCCAGGCCGGCCTTACTGGTATCGCTTCACCGCTGGCGACGCCATCAGCCCGGTGGGTCGCGCCCGCACCATGCCCGGGCTGGGAGGCATGCCGGGCAAGCTGCGCATGGCCTTCGCATCCTGCCAGGATTACCATTTCCACTACACCGCCTGGCAGCACATGGCCAAGGAAACTGACCTGGACCTGGTGTTCCACCTGGGAGACTACATCTATGAAGGCGGCCCCAAGCAAAACACGCCGCGCCAGCACAACGGGCCGGAGATCTACAGCCTGGATGACTATCGCAATCGCTTAGCCCTGTATAAGACAGACGCACACCTGCAGGCGATGCACCACCTGTGCCCCTTCCTGGTGACCTGGGACGACCACGAGGTGGACAACAATTACGCGGCTGCCATGGACCAGGACGGGACCCGACCGGAGGAGTTTCTGAAGCGTCGCGCGCTGGCCTACCAGGCCTACTACGAGCACATGCCTCTGCGTGCGTTCAGCCGTCCGCTAGGGCCGGATATGCAGCTCTACCGCCGCATCAGCTTTGGCAATCTGGCAGATTTCTTTGTGCTGGATACCCGCCAGTACCGCAGCAATCAGCCTTGTAGCGACAAGACGGGCAAGCCTTGCGACGGCTTCTTTGACCCGCGCGCCACGATGCTGGGAGACCAGCAGGAGCGCTGGCTGCAGGACGGGCTGCAACGCTCACAGGGCCGCTGGAACGTGCTGGCGCAGCAGGTGATTCTGGCCGGTTTTGATTTTGCGCGCGCCGAGGACGGACCCAGCTACTCCATGGACCAGTGGAGCGGCTACATCAGCGCCCGGAACCGCCTGACGCACTTCCTGCATGAGGCCAAGCCCTCCAACCCGGTAGTGCTTACCGGCGACGTTCACTCCAACTGGGTTTCCGAGGTGCCTCTCGACTTCCTGGACGACAAGTCGCCTTCGGTGGCGGCGGAGTTCATCGGCACCTCCATCACCTCAGGCGGCGATGGCGCGGCGAACCCCGAGTATCGCGCCAAGGTGATGAGCAAGAACCCCTGGATGCGGCACTATAACGGCCAACGCGGCTACGTCAGTTGCACGGTAACACCGGAGCGCTGGCTGGCGGAATACCGCACGGTGGAATACGTCTCGCGCCCGGACAGCTCTCTTGAGACCCACGCGCGGTTTGTGGTGGAAAACGGCAGCCCGCGGATCACCGCCGCTTAGTGTGCTTGACGGGCGCCGAGTGCACGTGGGGCGCTGAAGGGCTCCCGGCGGCATTCCCGCCGGGAGCCTGACAACAAAACACAGTATTTTTGTTGTAACGAAGAGCGCTGTGGCGGTTGCCTTTGTTTGCTCTTTCGTGCGACAACAGATACAACGCTATAGGCATCCGGTGGAGGTGAGTCTTCCCCAGTAGACCCCATAGAATGGGTCTCCTCGCCAGCGCGGAAACCCAGTTTCCGCGAAACCTTCTTACGGCCATTTTTCCGGAAGACTGCCGCGTTTGCGGCGACCCTCTCACTGAGTTCCAATCCATTCCCGTTTGCGCGCGGTGCCTGTCCGCGCCCCGCCCGTTCCTAGCCGATTACGCTTGCCATCGATGCGGCACTCCCTTTCTGCATGAGTCGTCTCTGGATGATGACGGCTGTTGCCGCCTCTGCCGTGGGGGGCGTCGGGGCTTTGACGCCTGCTTCGCTTATGGCGACTACAGCGGCGAATTGCGTCAACTCATCCACATTCTGAAGTACGAAGGGGTGGCGTCATTGGCCAAGCCGCTGGCGAGCCTGATGCTGCGCGGATTGCCAAGGGACGTTGCGCTGGACGCTGTGGCGGCGGTTCCGATGCACTGGTGGAAGCGCTACCGGCGCGGCTTCAACCAAGCCGAGCTGCTGGCAACGGAAGTGTCCCGAGCCACGGGTCTACCGCGCCTTAGCCTGCTGCGCCGCGCCCGCTGGATGGCCGCGCAGGCGGGGCTGGGCAGTGCCGAACGGCGTCGCAACGCCACGGCAGCATTTTCGTTGATGCCGCGGCGAACCCTTAGCGGACGTCGCATTCTGCTGGTGGACGACGTGTTCACCACCGGCGCGACCGCCATGGCCTGCGCCCGCTTACTGAAACAAGGCGGCGCCAGCTATGTGGCGGTGCTTACGATTGCGCGGGTAGACCGCAGGGCTCCGGCTCCGCTCTACCAGGCGGAACCACGGGATGACTGACCGTTCGTCAGGAAATGGAAAAGGTAAGGGAGTTTGGGAAGGATGCCAGCGATGGACCGATTGCAACAACCGGTACTGGTGTTGAACGCCAGTTATGAGCCCATCAACGTGTGCGCCGCACGCCGCGCCATCGTCCTGATTATCAAGGGCGTTGCCGCGGCGGAGGAATTCGGGGTCAATCACGTTCACTCAACCAGCCGTTCTCTGGAAATGCCCAGCGTCATTCGCCTGCTGG
>JALOKO010000300.1 GCA_025456495.1 Bryobacterales bacterium
GCTGGCGGGGGTAGACTATGTGCTGATGGGAGCTGGCATCCCGTTGAAAATCCCCGGGGCACTGGATACCCTGGCGCAACATCTGCCCGCTACCTACCCGTTGGCCGTGAAGGGCGCTGCTCCCAGTGATGCGTTCTGCGCCACCTTCCAACCGCTGGATTTCATCGAAGGGGAGCCGCCCACCCTCAGGCGTCCCACCTTCCTGGCCATCATCTCCTCAAATACCTTGGCCACCACAATGCTAAAGCGCGCCTCCGGCGCCGTGGACGGGTTCATCGTGGAAGGGCCCATTGCCGGCGGGCACAACGCCCCTCCCCGGGGAAAACTGGAGTTGGATACCGAAGGCGAGCCCATCTATGGGGAACGTGATGTCGTGGACCTGCCGAAGTTGCGCGAGTTGGGCGTCCCCTTCTGGCTAGCCGGGGGATACGGCAGCCCGGAGATGGTGCGGCAGGCTTTGGACGCGGGCGCGGCAGGCGTGCAAGTGGGTACGCCGTTTGCCTTCTGCGCCGAATCGGGCTTGGGCGAAAGCTATCGGCTTTCGGTGCTGCAGGAGGCCCGCGAGGGCACCGCTCGCGTGTTCACTGATCCAGTGGCCTCACCAACCAGTTTCCCGTTCAAGGTGGCGCCGGTGGCGGGCACGGTGTCTGACCAGCAGGTGTATGAGAGTCGGCCACGGATCTGTGACCTGGGCTACCTGCGCGAGGCGTACAAGACAGCCGATGGCGAGATTGGCTTCCGTTGCGCCGCTGAGCCGGAAAGCGTGTTCGTGGCCAAGGGTGGAGACCCAGCCGAGACCAAGGGCCGCAAGTGCCTCTGCAACGCCTTGATGGCTAACATTGGCCTGGGCCAGACGCGCAATGGCAAGTGGGTTGAACCCGGCATCATCACTGCGGGTAACGATGTCCGCAACCTCAATCGTTTTCTGCCAGCGACTGGCCTGCACTACACGGCGGCGGACGTTTTGCGACGTCTTCTGGACGGGGTGGCAACCGTGAATCCCTGATTCGGGCCGGCAGCAGACCCTCCCCCCTCCTGAGAATGCCTCGGGGCCATTTACAATGAGAGGGGCGGCTGGACCCGCCAACCGCGCCAGGAGACTCACCCCTTGCACCCAGACATCCTCGCCGGGATTGCGTCGGCAACCCACGTACAACGTCGCGCCGTTCAAGCGCCCAACGCGCTGAATGAAGCCATCGCCTACGGCAGCGCTTTCTCTCGCGGGCTGCGCCTGGAGTTCGGTAACACCGTCGTCCTGCTGATCTCCGGCACGGCCAGCATCGACGATGAGGGGCGCACGGTCCACGTCGGCGATTTCCGCGCGCAACTCCTCCGAACCTTCGCCAACATCCAGGCGCTGCTGGCGTCGGAAGGCGCCACCTGGAAGGACATCGTCCGCACCACCTGCTATCTGCGGGATATTGACCGCGACTACGCGGCCTTCAATGAAGAGCGAACGCGCTTCTATGCCCAGGAGGGGCTGCATCCGTACCCGGCTTCGGTAGGGGTCCAGGCCATCCTTTGTCGGCCTGACCTGTTGGTGGAAATTGAGGCGGTCGCTGTGTTTCTAAAGCCCCCCGGTGAGTCATGCCAGTCAGGCGCGGGCTTTGATGAAGTCGCGGATCCGTTGCTGTAGCTGGGACTGTCGCAGGCTGGCCAGCGCAATCATGGAACTGTGATCTTCGCCGTCGTAGGTTTCAGTCTCCACCGGGATCCGGTTCGCTTTAAGAGCGTCGGTCAACGCCTGATTCTGGGGCAGGATTCCCGGCGCATCCTCCGAACCCGTCAGCAGCAGGAATGGCGGCGTACCAGGCTGTGGCATCTCTTGCGCGTAGTGCAGGGGCGAGGCCTCCAGCCAGTATTGGGGATCGCTGCCGAAGGCGTACTCAAAGCCCTTTCCCACAGCGAAGATCCCACTGATGGCGATCACGCCGCGCAGGAGCGATGGCTGTTGAAAATGAAACTCCAGATAGCGCGGATCCAGGGCCAGTAACGCCGCCAGATGGGCGCCCGACGAGTGCCCTCCTACAAAGATTCGATCCGGGTGACCACCCAGGTTCTGGATGTTCTCCCGCACCCACGTTACAGCGGCGGCAGCGTCCCGCATAGGCTCTGGGAATGGATAACCGGGCGCTTTCGAGTAGCTGGGAATCACACAGGTGATACCGCCCAGCGCAAGGCTTACCCCCAGCGGCAAGTATTGCCGACGGTGGCCGCTACGCCACGCGCCACCATGAAAAAAGACCAACACGGGCGCCCTGCCCACGTTCTGATTGCGGTAGATGTCCAGGCGGCGGCTGTCTGCATCCTCTCTGCGCGCCAGGCGATAGGAAATGCTATGGGCTACGGCAACCGGGGGAGGGACGTCGGTCAACAGTTGGCTGATGTGTTGGGCCGCCCTTGGCGAAGCTTGCGGCGGAGCAGCCACCGATGCCTGAGCCAGCGCACGCGGGGCGCCAAGCGCCAACGCCGCAGACAGCATGGAAGTCCAGCCAGCCAGCAGGTGGCGGCGGGTCACGCCCTCACCAAACCCGCCCGAAACCGCTTCGAAGGGAAGCGGCGCCAATCTTTCTGGGAGCATCATGGGTAGGTCGAGGGTCGGGCGAGCGCGCTTCCAATCGGCAGGTCTGGCGCGCCTAGATGCCGCCCTCAGCCAGTCTATGGCGCTGCGTTGTTCAAGCAGAGGAGCCTGGAGTGCCCTCACCTGTTTCCACACGGCCCTAGCGGCGTACGCCCACTTTGTAGACGTACAGCATGTGTGGGCGCTGGAACACCTTGATGGTTTCCACGCTGGCGGGTTTCCAGCCCTTGATTTCGAAATCGTGAGACACCACGCAAGCACCCGGACGCAGCTCTTTTTCCAGCTTTGGTCGCAGGAGGGTGTTGGCTTCCGAAATCAGATAGAGCGTGACGATGTCGGCCTCGGCCAGGTCAGCCTCCAGCATATCCTGCTGCAAGACGCGAACCCGGTGCTGCACACCCGCCTCCACAACTTTGTCGGTCGCCAGTTGCGCCCACTTCGGAGACAGTTCCACACCCACGGCACGGGCCTTGTAGGTTTTTGCTGCGCTCACGAGAATCCGCCCGTCACCACATCCAAGGTCGTAGACCACCTTGTTGGCGCCCACCTCGCATAACTCCAGCATGCGTTCCACAACGTTCATGGGGCTAGACACGTAGGGCGCCAGACTCTTCTTCAGGGCCTGCTTTTTCTGTGCGTCGTCGTTGCTTTGCGCGAAAATCGGCGGCGTTGCCACGAAGATCCCGGCGAGCGCGGTCAAAATGAACAAAAGTCTCATCGTGTGCCCATGTTGGCCAAAAGCTTCTTGGATTTGTACCCCTCAATTTCAGTGAACATCTTGCGTACCACCGAGAAAAGATCCTGCGGCCGGAATACCGTAAACTCCTGGCCACGGTAGAACCGCACCGCGTGACCGATGGCGTCACGGAAGGGGTTCTCGCGCGGGTTCAGGTTGTAGTTCACATAGAAGAGCGGATACTCGACGGCACCCACCTCCCCAAGCAGTTCCTTGGGTGGGTTTTCCTCCAGCATGACTTTCGGACCTACGAAGATGACCCCGTCGACGTCGCTGTCCCGGGCGATCTCCGAGGTAATCAGCTGCGTCAAAAAGCGCGTATCGCTATGCCTGTCAGCCAGCAGACTGTAACGAATGGTTCCCTGGTTCAGGGTATCAATCGCTTCGCCGATAGCTGGATAGTCCACCTCTGTGCTGGCGTCCTGGCGATAAAGCACGCGCTGCTCCCGCACATTGAACACCACCAGGGACACCTTGCCCACCCGCTCATCCTGCGAAATGCTGCGCAAAATAGATGACAGTGCCGCCAGGTCGATGGGCTGCAGCGCCGCCGATTGGACGTTCAACGGCGCAAAGTGAACAAGAACCTTCACATGTAGCGACGCATCGCTTTCCGCTTTTGGTACATCCACTTGCTGGACGTTCTTAAACGGATGCGCAACCGCCTGCCGCACCAAACCCGGAGTGAGCGTGATGGGTAGCAATGCGCTGGTATCGGGGATCACTTCAAACTCCCAGGAACTGGCGCAGACGCGCTCTCGGCGGTCCCGCATCAGCCACTCCAGCCGATACTTCCCCGTGCCCGCCAACACGCCGCCCTGCAGCATCACACTGCCTTTGGGGGGCTCGTCGTCCTCTCCAATCTTGAGGTCCGGAACCCGGAAGCGTTGGATGAAATAGCGCTTTTGCTTCGGCTGGTCAACCGGGTAAACGCGGAACAACACGCTGAGGATGTTCTCGCCCTCCAGCAGTTCGGCCAGTGGCACTTCGGCGTGGTAGCCGGTATGGTAGTTCAGGTCAAAGCCCAGCACGGTCTCCGTGCGCTCCACCTTGCAGCGCAGGTCGTCGCGAGGAAGGTCCGCCTCAAAGATAGCCAGATCCGAGAGGGGAATGTTCACACCGGTGTACTCAGCGGGAGTCAGCATGTCCTGCCCGGACAGCCCCACGCTGAACAGCCCCCACAGCAACAGCAACAGCCCCCGGCGGAGGTTAGGAATGCGACAGATATCAGAAGGACCAAGCATCGTAGGCGCGCCTCAACGTTACGATCATGCCACCACGTTACGTTCATGCCACCACGTTGGTGGCTGGAAAGCAATCACCTTGCCGTCTGGCAACGCCTCAATCTCTTGCTGGACTAACCGGGTCCCATCCAACCGAGGCCGAGGGCGAGGTTCCTTTGCTTGTAGTATATGAGATCGGCGCAACGCAAGTGTTTACGCAGGATTTCACAAATTTTTCTAAAATCCCCGCTGGATCCGGGCACCCGATGCAGCCACAAACCCTCATCGGCCATGAGATGGCTGGAAAGATTCTCACCCCTCTGCGACCGGCCTTCGCCCTGCCCGGCCTGCGGTGCTTAGCTGCCACCGCCCACCTGCTGCCCTCGAAAGCGCCCCGCTTCCCGCCCCGCCTCACTGGCCGCCCCGCGTAGGCGGCTTTCGCGCCGGACAACCCGCCCACGAAGCGAAAGCCAACCACACAAAAGTTGCATCCGGCGCGGTTTTGCGAGATCCTTTTAGGTTTTCCGGTTGCCCATTTCTGATACGGGTTCTGGGGTAGGTAAGGGGACTATGCGGATTCGGGTGCTTTATCACGATCACTGCTTCGACGGTGCGGCGTCGGCCGCCTACTTCAGCCGCTTCATGAAGGATCACTTTCATCCGGAAGCGGACTTCGCCTACACGGGCATGGCGCACAAGGCAAGCGACATTTTCTCAGAAGACCTGTTTGATGGCGATGTGAACGCCATCGTCGATTTCAAGTATTGCGCCACCGACAAGCTAACCTGGTGGTTTGACCATCACCAGAGCGCGTTTCTGAGCCCCGAGGATGAGCAGCACTTCCTGCGCGACACCAGCGGCACTAAGTTCCTTGACCCCCAACACAAGAGCTGCGCCGGATACATCGCCGATATCGCCCGCACCCGCTTCGGGCACAAGATCATCGGCTGGATGCGTCATCTCAGCTTTGAAGAGATCATGCAGCAGCCGGAGATTCAAGAGCTTTACCAGCCTCTGTACGACAAGCACCTGCGAAGCGTTGACCTCATTCGAAGCCGCGCCAGTGTCGAGGGTGGGGTCGTCTATTTCGACATCGCCGGCGAGGACGTGGTGGCCTACAACAAGTTCATCCCCTACCACCTGTTCCCGGAGGCGGTGTACACCGTTTCGGTAAGCACTCCGCTGCACCGGACGAAGGTTTCGGTGGGAAGCAATCCCTGGGCACTGCAGCCCATCACACACAACCTGGCGACCATCTGCGAGCGCTATGGCGGTGGCGGTCACCCGCGCGTGGGCGCCATCAGCTTTGAGCCGGGAGCGGTGGAGGAGGCGCGCGCAGCGGCTCGCGAGGTGGTGGCCACCCTCCAGAGCCCTGGGTCAGCGGTTGCCTGAGATCCGTTCTGGCGTGGACATGCCGTTATCGTAGACCATCCAGGATCTCGGCCAGATACCAGAAGTCCACCCCACAGCGACGCAGCAAATCCCGATCGCCAGCGACCTCACGAACACTACCCTGTGCCGCCACCCGGCCCTTCTCCATCACTGCTGCCTCGTCACAACAGGCCAAAGCCGGCACGATATCCTGTGACGCCAGCAGGACCGTTCCCGGAAAGGCGCGCAGCAGTTCGATGAGTGACTGCACCATTTGCGGATCCAGATTGGCGAATGGTTCATCCAGCACCAGCAAAGCCGGACGCATGGCCAGCACCGTGGCCAGCGAGGCGCGCCTCCGTTCCCCGAAGGACAGTTGCTGGTTGATGCGCTCCTCAAAACCATCCAGCCGCATCGCCGCCAGCGCTTCCCGTACCCTCTGCTGCACTGCGTCCTCGGAAAGCCCGAAGTTGCGCGGCCCGAAAGCGACATCCTCGCCTACGGTGAGGTGAAACAGTTGGTCGTCCGGATCCTGAAACACCAACCCCACCTGTTGGCGCACTTGGCGCAGCGTCTCCTTCGCCACCTGGATACCGCCTACCATCACCTGGCCCGACTGAGGCAGCAGCACGCCATTGGTATGCAGCAGCAACGTCGACTTGCCCGCCCCCGACGCGCCCAACAACGCAAGCCTTCCACCCGCGCGCACTTGCAGCGTGGCTCCACGCAGAGCTGGCTGCGCGCCCGCATAGGCATATTGCAGTTCGTTGATCGACAGCATTACCGCAGTCCCTCGCTCCAAATCACCAACCACCAATCGCGCCTCCCAACGCGGCCGAAGCCACGCGAATCCCCACCGCCAGCAAGGGTAGCCAAAGGGGCGCGGGCCATACCCAGCGCGGTCCCGCGCCGCCGGAGGGCGATACGCCAACGTCACTTGAAGAAGCCATCAGGTTGGCCTCCAACGCGAAGCCACGCGCCAGCATCGCGGAGTGGACGCGTTCACTGCGCTCCCAACTGCGCAGGAACACCAGGCCCACCTGACCGGCAAAGCTGGCCAGGGCAAATCGATGGCCGCCCGGGGAGCGGGACTCGCGCGCCTGCATGGTGCGCCTCCATTCGGCGGAGATGTTCTGTCGATAACGCTCCATCTGGGTTAGGGTGAGTGTCACCCCCAGCGGCAGCCCGAAACGACGAAGCGCGCGCACCAGCGCGTCCCACCCCGTGGCCCGCACCAGTAGGGCAAGCAACGTCAGGGCGAGGAAGGCTCGCAGGAAGAGAGACGCACTCAGTTGGAAGTCCGAAATGGTCCAGTGGAAGGCATCAGGCGCGCCCGCCAACCACCGATCCAACATCCGGCTCAACGGCAAGCCTACCGCGAGTACAGCCAACAGGGGCGTCAGTGTCAATGGTTGCCGCAAGGCCTGCCGAAACGCGACACGCCAGCGCCAGGCCAACGCCATCCACAACATCGCGTAAAACGCCAATGGAGCAATCACACCCGGGGATTCGCTGGCGAGCGCGGCCAAGGCGACGAATGCCGCCAGAACGCGCGACGCGGATTGGGTGCTTTGCTGCTGCGAGTGAACCACACAATTGGCGCTCATGGTAAAGAACTGGCGTGCCTCGGCCGCGCTATCCCTGCCGCGCGGAACGGCGCGTCACCCATGCCATCAGCATGCCCGTCACGCCAAACAGCAAGCTCAGGCCTACCAGCAGCTTATCGCTGGTGCTTCGAGGTCCGCCGTCAGTTGAATCAGCGAGAGGCGTCTGCTGGCCGGATTCCTGCTCAGGGACACTCACTTCGGTGGTCGCGCGGTGTCCCATTTCATCGTCGATGCTGATTTTCCAGACGCCGGCCACGTGCGGCCGAAAGACGAAGCGTCCTTCGCGGTCAGTCCTGCCCGTCTGAAACGCGTCGCTGGCAGGCGCTCCCGTCTGCGGGGGGGCGTCCACCCGGATGGCGAGGAAACTGCCAGCTTCTTC
>JALOKO010000301.1 GCA_025456495.1 Bryobacterales bacterium
CAAGGCATACAGAAGCGCCAGCGTCGCAGCGGAGGACATCTGCACCACCTGGGAGCCGATGAGCACCTTACGACGGTCGCTGCGGTCGGCCACCACGCCGCCCAGAATCGTAAACAGGAAGATGGGGATTTCCCCAAGAAACGCATCCAACCCCAACAGAAACGGATCGTTGGAGAGCTGATACACCAGCCAGCTCTGGGCGATCTTCTGCATCCAGGTGCCGACGCTGGAGGCGCAGGCGCCACCCCATAGCAGCGCGAAGTTCCGATATCGGAACGCACGAAAGGTTTCGGTGAAGAGATGCTTTCCCGGGCTATCCGGCATAGCCCACCTGACGACGGCAAGCGCCACCTGCTGGCCCGGCTGCCCACGGGTCACACGAAGTACGCATGGAACAGAGTACCGGAGCCAACCCGTAACGCACGGGGGCCAACCCGTAACGCACGGGGGCCAACCCGTAACGCAACAGGCGCGAAAGGAAATGCCAGGGGGCCAACAGAGGGCGCCACATGAGTGCTAGATGGCTTCCGCTCGTTGAATGATGTGTACGTAATTCCCGTCGCCATCCTCAAAGAACGCCAGGCGATTGCCTTCGTCACTGGTGCGCGGTTCCCCCACCCACTTCACTCCCTTACCTTGCAGGACCTCCAGCGCCGCGTCGAAATCATCTACGGCGATCGCCAGATGCCGGATTCCCGGGGTCTGCAGCGCCTGTGCGGGCGCCTCGCCGGCCGAAGGGATGAACTCCAACATGCTGCCATCCGGCGCCTTGGCGAACACGAATGGACCGTAACGGTAGTTGATGCGGAAACCCAGAGTATCGACGTACCACTGCGCAAGGCGCTCAGGGTTGGGGGTCGCAATGGCAGTATGTTCAATTCCCTTAAACACGGTGTGATTCCTTCAATGGATGACGCTTGGGCGGGTTCCCACGGATGCTCTGCGCCACGCTTTCTACGGATGCTGCGCGGCAAGGCTCGGCTGCAGTTGAGAACATCCGTTCGCTGCGGTGAGCCCTAGTAAACCTGGAAACAGAATACCGTGTTTGCCCCTTGTGGCGACAGGCAGTACTCGCCGGGGTCCAGATACTGGTTGCTCTCAATCATCATCGTCCCGTCTTTGCGCGGGTGGAACAGCAGAGGAATCGAGCGGGGATCGTCTTTGCGGGGTTTGCTGCTGAACGACAAGCTGCGCACCCCCTTTTCCACCTTCATGGCGTAAAGGGAAAGCGACTCGGGCTTCATTTCGCCGGGAAGCAGCAGGAAGGCCGGTTCGGCCAACGGGGTCCGGGCGGAGGAGGATGCCCCTTGCACGGTATAGGTGGTGCGATTCTTCACCTCAGCCTGGCTGGCCTCGGCCTGCTCAGTCTCCACCAAGCGGTTGCCCAGCACCAGGTAGGGCAGGTCCTTCTTGGCGGGCTTTGCCCCGGAATAGGGCATTTCCGCCCAAAGCGCACAGGACGCCAGCAGCGCAGCCGACAAAAGAGCGAGTCTCGCAAACAGCATCATGGATCCTTCTCCCAGTTTCTATCCGTTTGGACGCCTCACAAACCGTTGAGGATACGACAGATTCCACTTTCCGCAGCAATGTGGGCCACCTGTGTCAGGCTTCCCGCCAGGGGATTACCCACGAAATCTGCTATCCCAGGGCTTCCGCGTATCCCTGAACGATTGAAATCCGTCAGTAATATGGAACAATCAAACGAACGTCGGGTGTCGACTTCACAAGCACTATCCTCTCCCCTCACAAGGACTCCGCGCAATGTCACGAATTCACCGTCTCTCTCTCTGTTTCGTCCTTCTTCTGTGCTGCGCGCTCACGCTTGCGCCCCCAACCGCGCTTGCCCAAGCCAAGGCCTGGGCGCTGGACGCCACGCTACCCCTGGACCCCGCCATTCGTACCGGGAAGTTGGACAACGGGCTACGCTACTTCATTCGTCGCAACACGGAACCGAACCAGCGCGCGGAGCTTCGCTTGGCCGTCAATGCCGGGTCCACCCTGGAGGACGACGACCAGAAGGGCTTGGCCCACTTCCTTGAGCACATGATGTTCAACGGCACCAAACGCTTCGAGAAACAGCAGTTGGTGGACTTCCTGGAGAGCACCGGCCTGCGCTTCGGGCCTGACCTGAACGCCTACACGTCGTTTGAAGAGACGGTCTACATCCTGCGAGTGCCCACGGACAAGCCCGAGATCTTCGGCCGCGCCTTCGATGTGCTGGAGGACTGGGCGGGCGCGGTGCTGTTTGAGGAAGAGGAGATCAACAAGGAGCGGGGAGTCGTCATCGAGGAATGGCGCTTGGGCCAAGGCGCGCAGGGACGTTTGCGCGACAAGTTGATTCCCGCCATTTTCGCGGGCTCCCGGTACAAAGACCGCCTGCCCATCGGGGACCCCGACATTATCCGCAGCGCGCCCCGCGAAGCCTTCACGAGGTTCTACACCCAATGGTATCGCCCGAACCTGATGGCCGTAGTCGCGGTTGGCGATTTTGACGTGGATGCCGTGGAACAGATGATTCGGGAGCGCTTCGGTCGCCTGACGAATCCCGAAAACCCGCGCGAGCGAGCCAAGTTCACCCTCCCCGCGCACAAGGACACCATTTATACGGTGGTCACTGACCCTGAGCTTCCCGTCACCCGGGTGCAGGTTTACTTCAAGAAGGACGGCGAGGAAACCTTTGAGAATGTGGGCGACTATCGCCGAAGCCTGGTGCGCGGCCTGTTTGAATCGGCCCTCAACTCCCGACTGGCCGAGATCACCCGTCAGCCGGATGCCCCGTTCCTGGGCGCGGGCGTGTCCAGTTCCAGCCTTGTCCGCGCCGGGCAGACCTACGCCGCACAAGCCGTCGCCAAGGAAGGGAAGGTTCTGGAAAGCCTGGAGGCCCTGTTCACTGAGGTGGCGCGTGTGCGCGTCCATGGCTTTACGGCGACGGAGATCGAACGCATGAAGGCGGACTCCCTGCGTAGCTACGAGCAGATGTTCCAGGAGCGCAACAACAGCAACTCCGCCGGCTTTGCCGATGAGTATGTCCGCCACTTCCTGGAGGGCGAACCCGCCCCCGGCATCGATGTGGAGTATCAGTTGGCCAGGCAACTGGTGCCCGGCATCACCGTTCAGGAACTCAACAAGCTGGCCGAGGAACTCATCACCAAAGAGAACCGCGTGGTGGTGGTGGCGATGCCGGAAAAGGAAGGGCTGGTCCCGCCCAGCCAGGCAGCGTTAGCCAAGGTGCTGGAGAAGGTGGAGGCCACTGACCTGAAGCCGTACAGCGACACCGTGGTGGACGAGCCCCTCGTCAGCCAGGACCTGGCCCCTGTTCCCGTCCGCCAGCGTAAGCGCAATGAGGCCCTGGGCGTCACCGAGGTCGTCCTGGCCAATGGCGTGAAGGTGTTGATGAAGTCCACCGATTTCAAGCAGGAGGAAGTGCTGTTTACCGCCTTCAGTGAGGGCGGCAGCTCACTGCTCCCCGATAGCAAGTACTTCGATTCCATGGCCGCCGACGCCTTGGTGGCGTTGAGCGGTGTAGGCAAGTTCGACGCCGTGGCGTTGCGAAAGAAACTTGCGGGCAAGTCCGTGCAGGTGCGGACATCGATTAACGAATTGGGCGAGGGGCTCTCAGGGTCCGCTGCCACCGGCGACCTGGAGACCCTGATGGAGCTGGTGTACCTCTGCTTCACCGCCCCGCGTGCCGACGCCAATGCGTTGGACGTGTTCAAACAGCAGAATATCGCCAGCCTGCAGAATCTGCTGTCTACCCCCCAGGGCGTCTTCCAGAAGACCTTGATGGAGACGATGTATGGCGACAACGTACGGCGTAGAATTCCCACGGTGTTTGAGGTGCGGAGTACAAACCTGGAAAGCGCCGCGGAGATCTATCGACAACGCTTCGCTGACGCCAATGACTTCACCTTCGTCTTCGTGGGTAGCTTCCAGGAAGACGATTTGATTGCTCTCTGCCAGCGCTACCTGGGCAATCTGCCGGTCAAGGAGGACGAGGAGAGCTTCCGGAACCTGGAGCCGGAGTTGCCCAAGGGCGTCGCCAAGGCGGTTGCCCGCAAGGGCGTGGATCCACAAAGCCGGGTGTCGCTCACCTTCCATGGTCCCTTCGAGTACACGCGTCGGAATCGCTTCGTCATTCGCATGATGACCTCCGTGCTGGGCATCAAGCTGCGGGAGGAACTTCGTGAAGATCGCGGCGGCGTGTACGGCGTTGGAGCGTCCGCCAGCCCCAGTGCGAAGCCCGTTCCCCGCTACACGCTCAACATCGGTTTCGGATGCGACCCGCAGCGCGTGGAAGAGCTCAAGGCCGCCGTGATGGAGCAGTTGAACTGGTTGAAGAACGCGGAGGATATGGAAAGCTATCTGGTGAAGGTGCGCGAACAGGAGCGGCGCAGCTTCGAAACCAGCCTACGCCAGAACCGCTTTTGGCTATCCACCATCCAGTTCTACTATGAGTATCCGGATGAAGACCCCAGCGAGTTGCTGAAGCTACCGGAGACGGTTGACTCCATCAACGCGGACGAAATTCGCGCCGCCGCCCGGCAGTACCTGAACGCCGATCGCTACATCGACGTGACCCTCTACCCGGAGAACTTCGAGGTCCCGTCGAAGCAATAGTCGGCCCGTATGGAGCTTCGCGGGCGAGGCGCGTTTCACCCACGGCTCGCCTGCCTGATTCGCGCCCATGCCCGCGCTTCGCGTATCATAGCGGCTATCTCACCTCGGGGATGGAAGCTGGCGCATGAGACTTCGTTTCGTTGAGTGGGCGATTGCCGTATCGCTGGGCGTATCGATTGCCGCGGTTCTGACAAGCTGCGGGGCGCGTAAACCCGAACACGCCGATTGGCGCTATTACGGCGGTAACGAAACGAACTCCCGCTACTCCGCGCTGGACCAGATCCACCGGGGCAACGTCGCCAGCCTGGGGCTGGCCTGGACTTACGACACCGGCGACGCCTTCAAGGATTCCGAAATGCAGTGCAACCCCCTGGTGGTGGACGGGGTGCTGTATGGCTTGTCTCCCAAGATGCGCGTCTTCGCCCTGGACGCCAGCACGGGCAAAGAACTTTGGAGCTTTGATCACTATCAGGGCAAGTTCCGCCCCGGCAAGAAGCGTAGCCGCGGACTGCACTATTGGCAGGACGGCTCCAGCAAGCGCATCCTGATTGCGGTGGAGGAGTGGCTGTACGCGCTGGATGCTGCCAGCGGACAACCCATCCTCAGCTTTGGCCACCAGGGACGCATCAACCTCAAGGAGGGGCTGGGGCGTGATTTCGACACATTCACCATATCGGTTTCCAGCCCTGGCGTTATCTTCAAGGACAAGCTGATGGTGGGCAGCATCGTCAGCGAAGGGCTGCCGGCGTGTCCTGGCGATATCCGCGACTACGATGTCCGCTCCGGCTAGCAGAAGTGGCAGTTCCACACCATCCCGCATCCGGGAGAGTTTTGCTATGA
>JALOKO010000302.1 GCA_025456495.1 Bryobacterales bacterium
TCCGGAGGCAGCAGGTTCAGCAGCTTCTGCACCACCTCCCCGGGCAACTCTTCCAGCAGGTGGATGCGGTCGTCCGGCGCCAGGTTGGTGATCAGCCGTCGCGCTTCTTCCTCGGTGAGGTCCGTCAGCAGGTGGTTCTGCAGTTCCGGCTCAAGGAACGCGAACACGTCGTTGGCGATGTCGTGCGGCAGCAGCCGGAACAGAATGGCGCGCTGCGCGGCGGGAAGGTCAAACAGGAGATCAGCAATTTCCGGCTCAGGCCATTCCCTGATCAGTTGCCGGACTTCGTACCACTTTTCGTCCTGGATGAGGGCTTCGGCGTGCTCAATGGCGGCGATGTTTTGCACGGTATTCCCTCCTTCCAGCGAGTCTTCCAACCATCCTGCGAACCATCCGCCATCGGTTGCGCGACGCTGCGCGCGTGGGGCTCCAACTCCTGGGGCTGGCGGGTGGCCGTCATCGCCGACTCACCCGGATTCGCGCTGCTACAACCAACGTCCATGCGGAAATTCCTGTCGATCCCTGCCTATCTTCTCACACCCATTCCAATCACTCGCGCGCGCCGCAGCGCGTTTCAGACCAGCACCTGGCTGTGGGTTGGCATCACCATGGACAATCGGCGCTGCTTGCCTGGCGAGCAGCCTAGTCCATCACGCGCGCGCCCGTGCCCTGAATCTGATAGAACACGCTGCCGGACTTGATCTTGGACGCATCGAAGGCGCGTCCTTGTTCCTCCGCTTCGTGCCTGGCGGCGGCGATGGTCTGCTCCAGCGTCCGCTCCGTCTTGGTAAAGACTCCCTCAGCTACCGCTTTGCGCCCGTTGCCGTCCTTTGGGAACACGATTTCGCCGTCCTTCACCTTGATGCGCACAGACTTGCCTGAGGCGTCGTCCACCAGCAGCATCCAGCAGCCTTCCTTCTGGCAGACCTCCGTGATGCGGCCCTGTACCTGCACAGTCTTGCCCACATAGTTGGCCGGAGACTGCATCAGGGTGGCGATGGGGGTGGCTTCCTTCACCTTCAACGGAGCCCCCAGGTTGAGCGTCGCCGCGGCAAGGCCGAGCGCCAAAACCGCCAGACAGGATGCGATTGCAAAGAAACGAGACATGGTCTTCTCCAATCTGCTGAGTTCGGCGGCCCGGGCATTGGTCTGGTTCAGCCACGACGTGCCGCCCACATGCCCATTGTACTCGCACCTGCAAATGGGGCCGGATGCGCCGTGCAAACACGAGGGGGGTTACCGGCCAGCCACCGGCGCCGCTGACGACGCCTCGCGCCATAGCCGCTCCACGATTTCCACCACCAGGTCCGGCTCACTCAACTGGATATAGTGCGCGCTTGCTGAGGCAACCCGGTGGCTGCCTCCGGCTTGCTGGGCCATCTGCTGATGACGCTTAGAGAGGTACCGCAACTGGGCGTTCTCAAACGCAAGGGTTGCATCGTCAGCACGGCGGCTGAGAAACTCCTGATCTTCAAAGAAGTTCCCCATCCGGCCACGGGTGAGAATGGCCATTGGAGTTGGTTTCCACGCCAGTAGCGCCGTGGCGGCCTGCTGGATGCGCACATAACAGGTGGCGCTTTCCTGGACGACGGCATCGGCGTGTGCGGTGCGAAGCTTCAGCGCCCGATGGGTTTCCAACAGGTCCGCACTGGGAGAGGTAGGGTCAAAGTTGCGCCCGGCCAGCGCCCGCACCATGCCGATCCGCGCCAGCCAGGAATAGAGACGGGTGCCCCCCTCGCCTTCGGGGCAGGCGCCACGATCGGCAATCACCTGGTCCAGTTTTTCGCGAATGACGTCGGCATAGGGCGCCTCCGCCTCGGCGATAATCCCGTCGAAGCGGTTCTTCAGGCATTCCGGCGGAGTGGGGTCCAGCAGCAGCGCCCCGGCCACCTGCCCCGGATGCAGTCCGCGATAGGCCAACACGTGCAACGCACCCAGCCCATGGCCCACCCACAGGTAAGGTCCCGCTTCGCCCGCCGCCTGCAGCGCCGCATGCAGTTCCCGCGCTGCCGCCGGCACGCTGCGGTCGTTCAAACCGGGCTCACTCCATCCAAAGCCGCCCCGATCGATCGCGCAAGTGCGCATGCTGCCTTTCAGACGTTCTTGAATCCCCCGGAAGATGAGCCCCTGGTCGCCGCTATCGGCATTGAAGACCACCAATGGCCCCTGACCGCGCTGTCCCATGCAGTAGAGATGGACACGATAACCACCCACATCCACCAGCTTGCCGGGAGGCGGAAAGCGTTTGCTATCGGCGCCTTCCCGCTGGCTTTGCAGCAACCAGCCACCGAGGGGAATGGCGATCACCAATGCCAGCTGAACGTAGACGATGATTCGCAACCAGCGGGGGATGTGGGCAAACATAGGGCTTCCCTTCATTGTCGCAGGGCTTATCCGCGCAGCCGGACCCGCGTGTCATTCCCAGACAAAGGGACCCCTCCGCGCCTGGCATTGTTTCCTGCCCAGGAGGCCTAGGACACCTTGCGAATCACCGTCCGCACCACGCCTTGGATGCGCAGGTCAGCCCGCGGCGTCAGTTCCGGATAGGCCGGATTCTCCGCCTTCAGGTACGCCTTCCCCTGCACCTTGACCAGTCGCTTTAGCGTGCTCTCTCCGTCAATCAGAGCCACTACGATGTGCTGGTTGCGCGCGCCCTGGGTGGCGTCCGCAATCACCAGATCGCCATCCAGAATGCCGGCGTCCTTCATGGAATCCCCGCGTACCTTCAGGGCAAAGCAACCGGGCCCAGGGCGGAAACCCAGCGTCCCCTCGTCCACGCTGACACAGCCATCGGGACGCTGTTCCGCCACCGCTTGCGGCGGTCCGGCAGGCACCTGGCCAAACAGCGGAATCGTGGCCACCTGCGATCGCAGTTCCGCTAGCGGGTCCACCGGATCAATGTGACGGCTCCCCCGGTCCGTCCGGCGGATGAAGCCCTTGGCCTCTAACGCGTGCAGATGCCCGGCCACCCCGTTCGGACTCTTGATGCCAAAGTGCCGCTGCATTTCCGGGATCGATGGCGAACAGCCATATTCGCGGCGAAATTCCATGATGTAATCAAGGATGCTTTGCTGGCGTTCGGTCAACATAGCTTTAGTATAAGCGCTTACATTGTAAATTGCCATGCTTCCGCAATCGCTCCTGTTTGAGGAACAAGCTCAGGATTCCTTCCGCCACCGCCTGCGACAGGCCCTGAATACGCTGGCGGCGCGCGGCATCTACTTTGGCGGCAGTTCCTGGAAGTATCCCGGCTGGGTGGGGCAAATCTACACCGAAGAGCGCTACCTCACCCGGGGCAAGTTTTCCTCAAAGAAATTTGAAAGCACCTGCCTGGAGGAGTATGCGGAAGTCTTCCCGGCCGTAGGCGGAGATTTCTCGTTTTATAGCTTCCCCACCCAGGAACAATGGCAGCGCCTGTTCCATGCCGCCCCCACGTTGCTGTTCGGCCTGAAGACCCCGGAGATGATCACCGTCCGGAAATGGCCCACGCATGCCCGCTATGGGCCTCGCGGCGGAACGGAAAATTCCCAGTTTCTGGATGCTGGCCTGATGACGGACGCCTTCCTGTCGCCGCTGGCGCCGCATCGCCATCAGGTGGGCGTCGTGATGCTGGAGTTTGGCACGCTGGCCAAGAGCGTGTACGCAGCCCCGGAAGCTTTCGTCGAGGATCTCGACCATTTCCTGGCCGCTCTGCCGCCAGCCTTCCGATACGCCGTCGAGGTGCGCAACCCTGAGTATCTTTGCGACACGTACTTTCAGTGTCTGCGCGCCCACCGCGTAGCGCACGTGTTCAACGCGTGGACACGCATGCCCACGATTGCCGAACAGGCCGCGCGCGCGGACGCCTTTACGGCGGACTTCGTCGTAGCGCGCGCTCTACTGCGCCGCGGTCGCGCGTATGAGCAGGCCGTCCGCAGCTTTGAGCCCTACCGTCAGGTGCAGGACCCCAACCCCGAAGCCCGCCAGGCACTGGCAGACCTCGGCCGCAAGGCCGAACTCGAAAAGCGACTGGCCTTCCTTTTCGTCAACAACCGGCTGGAGGGAAACTCCCCGGAAACCATGCTGGCCGTAGCCGACTTAATCCTGAACAGCTAGCTCGCCGACAAACTGCAGCGGGCCCAGGCCACACCGCCGCTCCGGGGTACAATCGAAGGCTCAATGGGTTCAATCGAGCAGACTGTCAGCGAATGGAACAGCGTCATCAACGGATTGGTGTGGGGTCCGCCGCTGATGATCCTGCTGGTGGGCGTGGGCGCGCTGCTGACGGTGGTCACCGGGGCGGTGCAGTTCCGGCGATTGCCGCTGGCCTTCCGGGAAGTGCTGGGCAAGCTCTTCCATAAAGACAGCGGGAGCGGCAGCGTCACGCCCTTTGCTGCGCTGGCCACGGCGCTGGCCTCCACCGTGGGCGTCGGCAATATCGCGGGCGTCGCCACGGCCATCTTCCTGGGCGGACCCGGCGCGCTTTTCTGGCTGCTGGTCTCCGGTGTCTTCGGCATGGCCACCAAGTTCAGTGAGATCGTCATCGCGTTGCACTATCGCGAACGGGATTCCAGCGGCATCATGCGGGGCGGCGCCATGTACGTCCTCAGTAAGGGACTGAAGCTGCCCTGGTTGGGCGCGGCCTTCGCGCTGCTCACCTCGCTGGCTGCCTTCGGCATCGGCAACATGGTGCAGGCAAATTCCGTGGCCGACGCCGTGTTGACTTCCTATGGGGTTCCGCGCCAGTACACCGCCCTGGTGCTGTGCGGGTTGGTGGGCCTGGTGGTGCTGGGCGGCATCCAGCGCATCGCCCGCCTCACCACCGTGCTGGTTCCCTTTATGTGCGTGCTGTACCTGGGTGGGTCACTGGTGATTGTCTTGCGCCACTTCTCGGAAATCCCGGCCATGGTGTCGCTGGTGTTGGAATCCGCCTTCGGGGGGCAGGCCGCCGTCGGCGGCTTTGCCGGCGCCACCATGATGCAGGCCGTGCGCATGGGCATCGCCCGCGGCCTGTTTTCCAATGAAGCCGGCCTGGGCAGTGCGCCCATCGTCCATGCTTCCGCCTCCACCGATCATCCGGTGCGCCAGGGCCTCTACGGCATCTTCGAAGTCTTCATCGATACCATCGTGGTGTGCCTGCTCACCGGCTTCGCCATCCTTGCCACCGGTGCCTGGACCACCGGCGCCAACGGCGCGGCCCTCTCCGCGAAGGCCTTCGAAATTGGTCTGCCCGGCGTCTGGGGCGGCCTGGTTGTCAGCACCAGCGTGGTTACCTTCGCGTTTTCCACCATCGTCGGCTGGGCATTCTATGGCGAGACCGGCGTCACGTACCTGTTCGGCGCCAAGGCCCAGCTTCCCTATCGCCTGGCCTGGATTGCCTTTGTTTACCTGGGCGGGGTGGGCAGCCTTACCCTGGTCTGGAACATCGCCGACACCCTGAACGGGCTGATGGCCATCCCCA
>JALOKO010000303.1 GCA_025456495.1 Bryobacterales bacterium
CGATCCGGCAGCCAGGAGAGGCAACTGACCGCCCCGGTTACCATTTCCAGGCCCACCACCGAGTCGCGCTTCCCCGGATGCCACACGAAGACGTGCCCATGCTCAGTGCCTCCGGCCAGAAAGTTGCCCTCGCGTTCGTACTCCAACACGGTGAGCGGCGCCCCCAGTGAGGACAACTCCGTCGGCCGCGTGTTCTCTGGTCCCTTGCCTGAGAAGTCCCACACCGTCACGCCGGGCCCGCCGCCCACCGCCAGATAGCGGCTGTCATTGCTCCAGGAAAGCTCACGCACCTTGCGCGGATACCCCCACATCTGGCTGTCTCCCCCGGCCTGCAACCGCCAGAAATGCACGGTGGCATCCTGGTTGCCGGTGGCCAGAATCCGCCCGTTGGGGCTCATGGCGATCTTCAGAATGCTGCCCTTCCATTCCAGGCACTTCAGTTGCGTCAGCGTGGATGCATCCCAGAGCTTCACCTCGCCGTAGCTTGCTGAGAGGAAGCGTGGCTTGAAGGGATGCCACACCATGTCCGCGATGGATGCCTGGTGGACGCCCACCTCCCGTTCCAGTTCCGCCGCGGGGGTGACGGCCAGCAACCGCTTTCCCGCGCCGACGAAGAATCGCGATGCGCCTCTGGCGGCCAGGATGCGCTCGGGCCACGCCATCCCGGTCTTCAGCAAGCCGATGGCTTCGCCGTCATCGGCGCGCCACGTGCGCAGGGTGTTGTCCTGGCCACCCGTCGCCACAACGGAACCATCCTCAAGCACGGCAAGGTGGTTGGCGCCCGTAGCATGCGCTTCCTGAATCCAGCGCACATCACCGTCAGCAAGGCTAAGCGACAACAGTTCGCCACCGCCTGTGAGTGCGAAGCAAGTGTTGCTGGGCGGGTGCGCCTCCACGGCCACCACGTAGTCTGGCACCCTCACGTGCCAAACGTGTTCCAGGGTGTCGCCTACGGCGGCGCGCTTCTTCAGCAGCGACATGCCAGAAAGCCCTCAGTGAGTTCCTCGCGATTCAGATTGCGCCCGATCAGTACAATCTGCGACTTGCGTGGGGCGCCATTCCACGGCTTGTCCGGCTTGCCGTCAAACAGCATGTGGACGCCCTGAAACAGGAAGCGCTCGTTCTTGCCCTTGATGGCAACAAAGCCTTTCATGCGGAAGATATCCGTGCCCTTTTCCATCAGCAGCTTCTGCATCCACTCGTTGAAGCGACGGGGGTCCATGTCGCCATCGGTCACAAGGCCAACGCTGGTTACCTCTTCATCGTGTTCATGGTCCGGCTTGAAGGCGCGCGAGGCTTCCGCCTCCAGCGGTCCAGCCGCCCCATGAAGCTGCATCTCAAACTCATCCGGGTGATGCTGTGTGAACACGACGTACACGCCAGACTTGGGAATCCGCAGCAGGAATGCAAAGGGGCCGTCGCCCTCCAATTGCAATTGCTGCAGGTGGTCGCCGATTGCGATCTCGCCCCCTGGCTGAACGGACTGCTCCTCGCCCGAGAACGCGAGGACAGCCGCCATTTCCGCGGCCTTCAAGGCGTCTTCCCCGCGCGAATACACCGGAACCACAAAGGCGCCCATGGCCGGATCGGGCCCCCCCTGCAAGACGGCCCGATAGTCGCCCGCCTCAAGATGGTAAGCGCCGCCCCACTCGAAGGGATATTCAGGCTCCAGGAACTTGTCGTCAATCTCCAACGCGCGATCGAGGTCGAAGCCGCCTTGGTCCAGAATCTCTGGAATCGGGACGTCGGCCTGCTGTGATCGCAGAATCTTGGCGTTGGCGTTCATGCGGTGAATGCGCGCCTCCAATGCGTTCAGTTCGTCTGCGCTCACCAGGTCAGTCTTGTTCAGGATGATCACGTCGGCGAAGGCGATCTGCTCCTGCGCCTCACTACTGTCGTCCAGGTGCAGCAACACATGACGCGCGTCCACCAGCGTGACAATGCCATCCAGGTGCAACTTGTCGCGCATCTCGTCGTCCACAAAGAAGGTCTGCGCCACCGGCCCCGGGTCAGCCAATCCGGTGGTCTCAATCAGGATGTAATCGAACTTCTCGCGGCGCTTCATCAGCGTGCCAAGAATGCGGATCAGGTCCCCGCGCACCGTGCAGCAGATGCAGCCGTTGTTCATCTCGAACAACTCTTCCTCGGCGCCAATCACCAGTTCCTGGTCCACGCCAATCTCGCCGAACTCATTCTCAATGACGGCGATGCGCTTGCCGTGCTGCTCAGACAGAATCCGGTTCAGCAGCGTTGTCTTGCCAGATCCCAGAAACCCGGTCAGCACGGTGACGGGCACCCTGCCGTTGTGCTTGTCGATTGCGACTTCGTCCATTGCCGTTGCCATCCATTTCCTCCTTCATCCAGCTCAGCCAGCACGTGCTGGCGCGGTTGGCGCGCTCAAGCCACGCCTGCGCTACCCCAACAGTGCGGCCAGCAGATGCACCTCATCCACATCCGCAGCCGCCTGATGAAACTTCCGCTGCTGTGGCGGCTGACCGTCGGCCAGCACCGCGATCACGGTCTCACGTGGCGGACAACCCGGTTCAGAGCACGCAAGCTCAGTCACCATCACGGCGTCGTTCTCGCCCAGTTGCAGCATCTGGCGCACCGTCGATTTGAGACGGGTTTCGGCCAGGCGCCGCGCTAGCTCCGCCGCATCGTCCCGGTTACCAAACAAATCCATTCCCTTGCCCTTCCGCCAATCGCGGTGCCTTAGCTAGCCGCGGCCAAACAACGCACATCGTCCTTGCGCTTGGCCTGCAATGGGTTGAACTGCCGCCATTCCAGGCGCACAGGTAAAGGGAACAGCCGCTCCTCCTTCACACAAAGGCTGGCCCACTGCAACAGCGCTTCGTAGTCGGCCTGCTCATCCAACCCGCCCAGCCAGATGGACTCCCGTGGCGTCAGAATCAACACCACGTTCTTCACATCGCAAGGCCCCAGACACCCACTAACGCTTAAGTGCACCGTCTTCAGCAGCTTGCGCTCCTTCCACTGTGCCTTTAGCCAATCGGTGGGAACCGGAGGATTTCCCTTCGCGGTGTTGCCGCAGCAGCAGCCCAGGCACACCAACACCTGGGCAATCACTTCACGCTTAGACTTGACGGACCCGGTTTGCATAATAATGCGATTGCATTATTATGTGGAAAGTCGCAAGAATCTTGCAAAGATCGAGGAATTTCTGCAGGTCGCCGAAGCGGGGCTAGAGTGAGCTGGATGGGAAACGGATGCGGCAGCCAGGGCTAAGGCCAACGAACCAGGAATCAGACCGGTGGGGGAAGGATTAGAGGATCCATAGGCGCGAGAGCAGCCGACGTGCAGTGGGGACGGCAGTTGCCGGCTGCTTTCCCTGCGAGAATTGCGCTAGCGAGTGTGGTGCGTGACACCCACTGTTCATTCTCCAAAGCGGCGCGGGCATATTTGGCATTCTCTGCGATGTCGGTCGCCGTAGCGCTCCAAGTAGGCGGCTTAGCAGCTTGTTGAAATAACCCTCTGGAATCAATATCGGACCTCTCGCTCTGAGTCTCCTCTGCCGTTTGTGTGCGGGTTTTCCAGCGGACACGGTGCGGTCGGGCTCAGAACGAGGGGCTCGTCCAGCCTGGCAGCAGTGTTGCTGCCCGTTTGCCCCCCCCTTTTTACCCGAATTCGGACCGCTTGGGGCCTTTTCAGGCAGGTCGTCCCTCACTCCTATGCCGGTTGCCGCTATGCCAGCATCCACAGATTGTGTGCCGCTCATCAGCCCGTTGGCCTGCTTCAGCACGCGGCGGAAGAAGCCGTCGGCGAGCTTCTCATTCAGAAGCCGGTTACGGTTCCTGGTGAACACCGAGTGATCCCACACCGGAGCGTTGAGATCACGGTCGACGAACCAACGGAACAGCAGATTGTAATCGAGTTGCTCCAGCAACTGGCGCTCGCTACGGATGGCGTAAGAAGATCTGCAGCAAAGACGCCCGCAGCAGCTTTTCAACAAGCCGCTAGGCTCTGCGTTGGGGTGGTCTACATATTCGTTGAAGGCTTCGCGCTAGCCGATTTTATGTGAGGTCGCGCGAGGTTCGTTCAACCATGTTTGGCCACGAGGCGCTCGTCTCCCTGCAGTGTGTCAGCGAAGCGCAGATGCGGCTTTGGCCAGCGCTGACCCTTGCTGTGATTGTGCATCGCACGGTTGTCGGCGATCCCATGGAGCTGGCCCTGCCCGCAGCCTCGCTTCGTCGAGCAGACACAGAATCTTCAACCATTCCTGATGTCGAGGCCGCTGCTGGCAGAGGAGGGTGACCCGTTCCGGACTTTGAGCCTAACGGCCGTCGGCCCGCGACCAAGGGTGGCGCGCTGTTCAACCGAGAGTTGAATTGGCGAACCCACCTAAAAGAAGGCACGGTACATCCACCACAACGGACCTCCATCACAAAGGCGCAGGAACGTCCGTCCTGGCTCTCATGAACGAAGCACGGCGTTAGCGCTTCAGGAATCCACTGGCGATGCGGAACACGTCATCCACGACGCTGCCGTCTTTGTTCTGGTCCAGCATTGGCGTAAGCATTCCCATGAGGCCTTGCGCGCCGCCACCACTTGCCGCCGCCATCGTGCGGCCTCCTTGGGTCTGCTTGCTCAACGAGCCCATCAGCATGCTCGCCACCACGGGCAACATCTGCTTCAGCACGTCCTCACCCACCCCGGTTTGGGCAGCAGCGCGGCTGGCCACTTGGCGACTGACATCCTTGCTACCAAGCAGATGGCCGAGAATCCCGTTACCCTCGCGCACGGTCTCCTCCTGAAACACCGCGTCACCCTCGTCAACATAACGCTGGTGGTGACCATCAGAGAGCGCGCCCAACAAGCCCTCAAATCCATTGGGTTGTTGTACGTTCCGCTGCATGCCGGAAAGCAGGGCCGGCAGCAGGGCGTGAATGGCTGACGTGGCTTGGGAATCCGACACGCCGAATTTCTGCGCGAGATTCTTCGGGGCATTGCCCCCCTGAGCTTGAAGTATGGCTTGGAGCAGGTCTGTCATGAATGCCTCACTGGAAGTGAAATGGAAAGCACATCGCTGCGGCGCACCAGCGCTCGAGCACGAAGTATCGGCTCTCAAGCAGACTGCACCGCGGCATCTCATGGGCCTGCTGGGGTGGCCCTGATCCGACCGTCAACGCGACTATGGCTGTGGGCGACGCCAACAGTACTGCCTCATTCTACGCCAGTCTGCGCAGTCGGCGAAGCGTTTCCTGCTGCTTCTCATGCTGCATCCACAATTCCCTCGCTTCGTTTGCTTGTCTTGGTCCATCAAACAAAGAGCGATGGCCAACCCCACTCAGTCTTTTCTCATGCGCAATCCGGACGAGCTCAGCCTAACCGAGCGGCGCGCGTTGCGGGGCCAATGGATCGCCCTGGAACGCTACACCCCGCAGAACCTGGCGCTCCGCCGGATCACGGCGCTGTCGTCC
>JALOKO010000304.1 GCA_025456495.1 Bryobacterales bacterium
CTCCGGCCCCACCTATCCCGGTACGCAGGCCGTGTCGGTGAACGGGGGCCGCTCCAACACCACCAACTACATGTTGGACGGATCACAGAACAACGATCACTACTCCAACGTCCCCAACCCCATGCCCAACCCCGACGCCCTGCAGGAGTTCAGCGTGCAAACCAACTCCTTCAGCGCTGAGTTTGGGCGGCAATCTGGTGGCATCGTCAATGCCGTCACCAAGTCTGGCACGAACGAGATCCACGGCAGCGCCTTCTGGTTCGTGCGCAACAAGGCAATGAACGCCACGCCCTATTTCGGCGCTGTGGGCCCAGATGGCCGACGTCGCGATGATGGCCTGAAGCGCAACCAGTTTGGAGCCACCGTTGGCGGACCCATCTTTATTCCGAAGTTCTACGACGGCCGCAACAAAACCTTTTTCTTCGCGTCCTACCAAGGCACTCTGGAGCGGCGCACACCGCCCGAGTTTGCCCGTGTCGTCCCAACGGCGCAGCAACGCAGCGGAGACTTCTCTGCACTCAGTCGCGCACTGCGCAACCCCTTTGGTGGCGGCACATTCGCCAACAATCAGATTCCCGTCTCGCAGTTGAACCCCATCTCCAGCCAGATCCTGAACTTCGTTCCGTTGCCCACTTCCGGGAACACCATCACCACCTCGGCTGCCCAGAACTTCGACGACCGGCAGGTTCTGCTGCGCTTTGACCATCAGGTGACGCAGAACAACCGGCTCACGGTTCGCTACTGGGACAGCTTCGCTGAGACCCCCGGAGTTCTCACCCCCACCAACTACCTGGAAACCACAGTAGGGCGCACTTGGTTAAACCGCAGCATCAACGTCACCGATACGCAGACCTTTGGCGGCAGCGTCATTAACACGTTCATGTTCGCGTTCACCCGCATGGATGGCAACAACGTGCCCATCCTTCCCAATGCCAGCATCGCCAGCCTGGGCGCCAATCTCTTCAATGACGACAAGCCCCAGTGGCACGTCACCGTCGTCGGTTACTTCGGCACCCTGAACACGGGAGACACCAATACGTTCCTGCGCGATGAGTACACCATCTCCGACACCGTCCGCGTCACCACCGGACGCCACACGATGTCCTTCGGCGGAGAAATCGGCCGTGGCATTGGCGATGTCCGCAACAACTTCCGTGCGAACGGCCAGTGGAACTTTAACGGCGTGGCGCCCTTCACCTCTGACTCCCTGGCGGACTTCATGGTGGGCCAGTTCAACACGCTGGTTCAGGGCATCGGCGAGTATCGCGATACCCGCTTCAATCGCTATGTTCTTTTTGCTCAGGACGAATGGAAGGCCGCGCGACGGCTCACCATCAACCTGGGCGTCCGCTGGGAGCCCTTCCTGCCCTACTGGGATCTGGAAGATCGGTTGGCGGTGTGGCGTCCCGGCGAGCAATCCACGCGCTATCGGAATGCTCCATTGGGTATCCGCTATGCCGGTGAGCCGGACCTCCCCCGCGGGGCTATCCCAAACCGTTGGGGCTACATCGCACCCCGCGTTGGCTTCGCCTGGGATCTGTTCGGAGATGGCAAGACCGCGTTGCGTGGCGGCTATGGCATCTTCTATGACCAACTGAACACCATTGCGCTGAACAACCAAGCCAATCAGGCGCCCTTTGGCACCGTGCTGACCACTTTCGGCAGCAGCAACAACAGCTTCGCTAATCCCTATGCGGGCATCGTGAATCCGTTTCCAGCCCCACTCAATCCAGGTCCGGACGCCGCCTTCCCGAACTTCAGTACGCACCAACCGTACGCACCCACCTTCCAAGGTCCTTACGTCCAGAACTGGAACCTGACCCTGGAACGGCAGGTGGGTCTAGGCTTCGTGCTGCGGACGTCCTACGCCGCATCCAAGGGCACCCGACTGGGCATCGTGCGCGAGGGCAACCCCGCTACCTTCGCACCGGGCGCCACCACGGCCACCACCAATCAGCGCCGCCCGTTGGGTCCTGCGCTGGGGCAACTCAGCCTGATTGACCCCACCAGCAACTCCACCTATCACGCCTTGCAGGTAACGGCCGAACGGCGCTTCGCCAAGGGCTTCAGCCTTCTCACCAACTACCAGTGGGCCAAGGCCATTGACGATGCCTCGGCCACGAAGCTCACTGGGCAGGCCCGCACCAATCCCTTTGACCAGAGCTTCGACAAGGGCCCCTCGGATTTCGACAAGCGGCACGTGTTTAATCTTTCCGGGCTGTGGGAACTCCCCTTCAAGGTAGACAGTCCGCTGAAGTTCATCGTCAACGGATGGAGCCTGAATGCGATTGCCTCACTACAGAGCAGTCCGCCGTTTACCGTCACCAGTGGCGTGGACAACGCCCGTACGGGAACAGGCGGCCAACGCGCGGACATGATTGGCGACCCCAATTTCAGCGGTGATCGCAGCCGCGGAGACCAGGTTGCCCAATACCTGCAGCGGTCCGCCTTCGCCCCCAATGCCCTGGGGACCTTTGGCACTCTGGGCAGGAACACCTTCCGGGCTCCGGGACTGGCGTCCTGGGACTTCGGCCTCTTCAAGCGCTTCCAGGTGAGTGAGAGTGTCGCGCTTACCTATCGCTTTGAAGCCTTCAATGCCTTCAACCGTCCCAACCTGGGCATCCCTGTTTCTGCCCAAAACAATGTCAACTTCATGCGCATCACCAATGCCTTCGACACCCGTGTGTTGCAGATGGCGTTGCGCATGACCTGGTAGCCCGCGCAAGAGATCGCATGCAATCGCCCTGGCCAGCAACGCAACCCCTGCTGGCCAGGGTCTTCCGATTGCACCCTCCGTTCGCCCATCCGCGTGATGGGCGCGCACGATTACGCTGAGACTGCCCTCATTCCATAGCGGACGTGCAATGATGGGCGACATGACCCGCCGCACCCATCCGACGTTGTCGCGAAGGCGGTGGCCGCCGGTTGAGAACGGAGTGGGGGTCAACATGAAAGCGGCGCGCCCCAATCGAGCGAACGACATTCAGCGCTTCCGGTTGCGGGCCGGATGCCTGCCAACGGTGGGGCTGCCGGAGAGAGAGGACTCATGACGCAACGCAGACGCTTTCTGTTCACCGCACTGTCGGCCGTGGCAACCGCTCCCTTGGCGCTCCGTGTGCCCCTCCATGCCGCGCCAATCGAGGGCCGCATTCGCACGGGAATTTGGGGAACGCAGCACAGCCATACCACGGGCAAGCTGAAAGCCATGCAGGGCAATCCGGACTATGACGTGGTGGGGATCTCCGAAAGCGACGTTGCCCAGCGAGCCCAGGCCGAGAAGTCTGCTGCGTTCGCCGGCCTGCGCTGGATGACTCACCAGCAGATGCTGGCCGACCCTGGCATCCAGCTGATCGTGGCCCAGTGCAGCGTATGGGACGCCCTCTCCATGGGCCATCAAGTCATTGACGCGGGCAAGCACCTGCACCTGGAAAAGCCGCCGGGCAACGACTGGAAGCGCTTCCAGGATCTCATCGCCAAGGCGCGCGCAAAGAACCTGCTTGTGCAGACAGGCTATGTCTGGAGGCACCATGCCGGCGTAAACGCCGCCCTTGATGCCGCCCGCAACGGATGGTTGGGCGACATCCTGCAGGTGCGCGGAACCATGAACGCGGATCGCGATGCGCCCCAACGCGCCGTGGAAGCCCGTTACAAGGGCGGCGGATTGTTTGAACTCGGCGGTCATGTGGTCGACCGTATGGTAGACCTGCTGGGTCGGCCCACGGATGTGAAAAGCTGGCTGCGCCACCACTCCAGCGTGATGGACAATCTCAACGACAACGGGATGGCCGTATTCGAGTTCCCGCGTACCCTTGCCGTGCTTTCGCAGACCGCAAATCAGGCTGGCGCCGGCGATCATCGCTCCTTTGAGATCATCGGCTCGGATGGCACCTTCATCGTCTGGCCGGAAGCCAATCCGCCACGCATGCGGATCTTCCTTCGCAAGACCCACGCTCCGTACAAGGCGGGGTGGCAGGATGTTGTGCTGCCGCCGCAACCGCGCTTCGTTGGTGACTTCCAGGAGTTGGCGCGCGCCCTCAAGAGCGGGCAGCCGTTGCGCCTTTCCTACGATCACGAACTCACGTTGCATGAGACGCTGCTGCGAGCGGCGGGGGAGATTTAGTCGTGCCTAATGTCAGTGGAACCTCTCGCCGTGCGGCCCTCCACGCAGCACTGCTATTGCCAGCGACAGCCATCGGTGGCTTTGCCGCCAACGATGCCGTCACCATCGGGCTGATTGGCTCAGGCAACCGGGGTTCTGGTGTTGCCGAGTCCATGGCCAAGGCGCCCGGCGCTCGCGTGACCGCGCTCTGCGACATTGTGGATGACCGCATGGCCAAGACTGGCACGCGCCTCGGCGTCAGCCCCAATCGCTTCTATAGGGACTATCGCCGTCTGCTGGAAAGCGATGTCGACGCCGTCATCATCGCCACACCGGTTACCTTGCACGCTGAGCATTTCGAAGCGGCCGTCAAGGCGGGTAAGCACATCTACCTGGAAAAGCCCGCGGCCGCCGATATCGAGGGTTGCAAGCGCATCATGCGCGCGGCCGATTCGGCTGACCGTCGCTTCCACATCACCTTCGGCTTTCAGCGTCGCCATGCCCACCTCTACCGCAAGGCGCGACAGTTGGTTGAGTCGGGCGCAGCCGGGGAAATCCGCATGGCCACTGCGCGCTTCCTCAAGAGCGAAGGCGCGGCCATGCAGGCGGCACGCACTCGCCCGCCCCTCAGTGAAGCGGAGCGCTTGGACAAGTGGCATATTTGGAAGGACCTCTCCGGCGATCTCATCGTGGAGAACAATATTCACTCGGTGGATGTTTTGAACTGGTTCCTGGGGGGGCACCCCTTGAGCGCGGTGGGCGATGGCGGAACGCGGGTACCCGATGAAGGCGATGTTCGTGATCACAACTTCGTCGCGTATCGGTATCCCGATGGCACCCAGGCGCAACTCACCGGAGCCACATTGGCTACGCCTGGGTATCGTGAAGTGCTTGAGCAGTTCTTCTGCGCCAAGGCGATGATCGAAACCAGTGAGGACCATCTGCGTGTGTTCTACTCGCGACGCAACATCACATTTGAGAAGCCGCAGCGCGAGATGACCGATGAGGCCACCGAAGATTTCGTCAAGCGCATTGCTGAGAAGCAACCCCAAAACAACGCCATCTCCGGTGCGGAAAGCACCCTCACGGCCATCCTTGGCCGTATCGCTATGGACCTCAAGCGCGAGGTGAGTTGGGACGAGATGATGCGGGGGTAAAATGGCAGACGCGGCCCCCAAACGCTGTCACGCGCCGTCGCTGGATGGTCTCCGTTTCCGGGGCATTGGCTACGGTCACCAACGACCCGGCCAACGCGGGCGTCACCTGGCAGTTGACGCCGCAGGTGGGGACAGTGGACGCGACGGGGCGCTACACCGCGCCTGCCGTGATT
>JALOKO010000305.1 GCA_025456495.1 Bryobacterales bacterium
GCCTCATCAAGGCATAGCCGCCCCCCAGCAGCAGCGCGACGTTCCAATACGACGGGGAACTGACATAGCCGGTGGGGACCAGCGCACCAACCACGGCCAGCGCCAACCACGGCGCCCAGCCCGGCACAGCCACCACGGCGGCCGGACGAAGCCCGCGCGCGCTTTCGCTGGAAGCGGTCGCGCCTCCCACAACGGGAGCCCAACCGCCATGCACTCCGCTGGTCTGCCCTGCCATCGTCTACCGGCTCCTTGCCCGGTTGGTTATGTCCAACAGGATTCAGCAACGCGACCGTGGCGCGGACCCCCTCACCTGCCCTCGACCCGCGCCCAGGAATCCGCTCCCACTCCGCCGCCTTCGCGTCAGGCCCACTCCATGGCATCCATCGAATCGTCACCGCGCAGCAGCTTTGGCGGAAAGGGGCTTTCGTCCTGCCTCTGGCCAACCTGCACGCCGCTCCCACGCTGCCCCAAACACTCCGCGGGAGCGTAATCGGGAATCATCGCCTCCATCCACGCCCGTAGTTGTTCCGGCTCACCCCGCAACAGCGCCCGCAGTTCGCGAATGCGCGCGTCCACCCATTCCCGGTCCAGCGGCGGACCCTGCAGTACAAGGATCTTGTCATGCACCGTCCGAACCAGATTCTCATCGTGCAGATAGAGTTCCTCGAACAGCTTCTCGCCCGGCCGCAGCCCGGTATACTCCAGGGCGATGTCCTTCCCCGGACGCAGCCCGTGCAGCCGGATTAGGTTCCGCGCCAAATCGTCAATCCGCACCGGCTGCCCCATGTCCAGCACGAAGATCTCGTTGCGCTCCCCCATCGCCATTGCCTGCAGCACCAGCCGCGAAGCCTCGGGAATCGTCATGAAGTAGCGCCGCATGTCGGGGTGCGTCACCGTTACCGGTCCCCCTTGCGCAATCTGCCGCCGGAACGTTGGAATCACGCTGCCATTGCTGCCCAGCACATTGCCGAAGCGCACCGAAACGAAGCGCGTCTGCACACCGCGCGTCCGCCCACCCACGTGGCACTCACCGGCTTGCCCGCTGCTGCCCGCTTGCCCGCTGCTGCCCGCCGGGCCAGCAACCACCGATCGCGACTTCACCACCATCTCGGCAATCCGTTTCGTCGCGCCCATCACGCTGGATGGCCGTACCGCCTTGTCCGTCGAGATCATCACCACATCGCGCACCCCGGCCCGCTCCGCCGCCGTCGCCAGCGCATACGTGCCCAGCACGTTGTTCTCAATCGCCGCCGCCACATGCCGCTCCATCATCGGCACATGCTTGTAAGCCGCCGCGTGAAACACCACATCCACCCGGTGTTCCAACATCAGGGCGTAAAGCTGCGCCTCAACGCGCACATCCCCGATGACGGGCTCCAGGCGCGCCGTCGGATAGCGATCCGCGAACTGATTCTCCAGCTCAAACAGCGGCGTCTCGGCAATGTCCAGCGCCACGATGCTTCGCGGACGGAAGCGCACCAGTTGCCGGCAGATCTCAGATCCAATGGACCCCGCCGCGCCCGTCACCAGCACCACCCTTCCGCTCAACCGGCCGCGGATGCCCTCCTCATCCAGCGATACCTGGCTCCGCCCCAGCAGGTCCGCCATGTCCAGTTGCCGGAACTCGGTCAACCGCTCTGGCCGTTGCAGCAACTCCGCCAGCCCCGGCACGGTCTTGCAAGGCCGCCCCGCCTGATCACAATAGGTACGCAAACGCCGTAAGGTCTCCGGGCTTGCCGACGGAATGGCAATCAGGATCTCATCCACCCGCGCGCGCACCACCGCTGAGCAAAGCCCCTCACCCGTACTTGCCACCGGCAATCCATGCAGAATCTCTCCCTGCAGCGCCTCGTTGTCGTCGACAAATCCGACCGCCTGGTAGCCCAGTTCCGGATACAGTTGCAGTGCCCGCAACAGGGCCTGCCCGGCAAAGCCCGCGCCATAGAGAAACACCCGCTTCTGCCCTTGCGCCTGCGCAACACCGGTGCTTGCTTTGCGCTCCCGCCACAACCGCACCGCCAGCCTCACCAGCACCGCCACCGCCAGCAGTGTCGCCCCCTGCAGAATCGGCACGCTGCGCGGTACGGCCGGCTGCGGCGTCATCAACAACACTGCCGTCGACGCGGACGCCGCCATCGCCACCATCCGCGCCAGCAGCTTCAGGTCCGGCAACGCCACCGCGTGCCAGCCCACACGCCTCCAGCCCAGCAGCCACAGCAGCGGAGCCTGCACCGCCACGCACACCATCGACGCGTACACCGCCCCCGGCAGCCATGCGCTGGGAATCTGCAGGTCAAAACGCAGCAGATAGGCTGCCCACACGCAGGCCAGCGGAACCCCGGCCACAATGCCCAGGTGCAGCAGCGTGTTCTTTCGCCAATGTGTGAGAACTTGATGCATACCAGTCCTTCAGGCCATCCCGCCCGCGCCGTCCCAGCCCGCGTCATCCCGCCCGCGCCGTCCCAGCCCGCGCCGTCCCAGCCCGCGCCGTCCCAGCCTGCGCCGTCCCAGCCCGCGCCGTCCCCAACCGCGACACGCTCGCCTGCGACACGCTCGCCGGCGCCGTCCCAGCCGCATATCTTGAGGTCGTGGTCGTCGCGCGCGGCAGGGAATGCTGCGCGCTGTAGGGGTATTCGGCAGGCGACCCCGGATGCTGTATGGTTCTGGTACCGGGAAACGGCGCTTCCCCTCGGTGTGGCGGGCGCGCTTACGGTCGCCAGCCGCCTTGCGCCACCGGGCTCCTTAGCGCTCCACGGAAGCCCCAATACGGCCCAACTGCGCCAGGCTGCCCCGGTTGCGTGGCCCAAAGAAGTCCTGGATCGCCGCAATCACCGCCCCCTGCTCGGCCTCCCGCAACGCGCTGGAACTCGGCAGACACAGCCCTTGCGCAAACAGCGATTCGCTCACCGCCCCGCCCAGTCGCGGCGCATCCCGGAACAACGGCTGCAGGTGCATCGGCTTCCACAACGGCCGCGATTCCACCCCCTGCGCGTCCAGGTGCGCCATCAGCGCGTCCCGGCACTCTCCCACCGCTTCCCCCGCCCGGCGGCCCGCCTGTACTAGCGCGCAACTCAGCCAGTGCGTTGCACGGCGCCCGGTAGGCGCCTCCTGAAAGTCCAGAACGCCCAGTCCCTGCAGTTCCTCGCGATAGCGCGCCGCAATCGCCCGCCGCCGCGCCACCTTTTCTTCCAGACCCGCCAATTGCGCGCTCCCCAACGCCGCCAGCAGATTGCTCATCCGGTAGTTGAACCCCAATTCCGTGTGTTCGTAGTGCGCTACCGCCTCGCGCGACTGCGTGCTCCACTTCCGCACCCGCTCCGCTTCGGCCGCAGTGCGCACGGCCAGCATCCCACCCCCGGCCGTCGTGATGATCTTGTTGCCATTGAACGAAAAGGCCGCCGCCATCCCGTGCGTCCCAACTGGGAGCCCATCCACCTCCGCGCCCAGCGCCTCCGCTGCATCCTCAATCAGCGGAATTTCGTGCTCCGCGCACACGACTGCGATGCGTTCAATCTCCGCCGGTACGCCATACAGATGCACCGCCACCACTGCCTTTGGACGCTTCCCTCTTCGAGCCAGTCTGCGGATGGCCTCTTCCAGCAAGTCCGCATCCAGGTTCCAGGTCCGCGGCTCACTATCCACGAAGTAGGGGATGGCCCGCTCATACAGAATCGGATTCGCCGTCGCCACAAACGTAAAGCTCTGGCAGATCACCGTGTCACCCGCCTCCACGCCCGCCAGCCGCAGTGCCAGATGCAGTGCCGCCGTTCCACTGGATAGCGCCACGCAGGGCCGTCCCAGCCGCGCCGCCATCTCTTCCTCAAAGCGCCCGATCGCCGGACCCACGGTAGAAATCCAATTGCTATCAAACGCCGCCAGCAGCGCCGCCCGCTCTCGTTCCCCCACATCCGGAGCCGACAACAACACCCGCGCCCCCGCCGGCTTTGACTCCCGCGCCTGCCGCGCTTTCCCGCCCTGTCCAGCATCTCCCGTCCCAGGCGTCGGCGCGTCCTTACCGCCGTCCATCCGCTGGTGGACCGAAACTCCATTCCCGGAAAAAAGCGTCCCGTCCGCGTCCCCGCGCTCAACAAACGCAAGGCCCGCCGACGGGACATTTTGGTGCAAGAGGGGCATCCGTTCCTATCGGATCTCGCCCGCATTGTCTTTAGGCTTCACCCGTCGGCGATAATGCGCTGTCGACAACGAACCCGGCAGCCAGCAAGTCGGGCTTGGCGATCCTCCCGTCAACACCGCGACTGACGGATAACCCCATCCACGACCGGTGCCGCGGCTTTCTATCAGGAATTCTCTGCATTTCTCGCCCAATCCAATGCCAGGAATCAATGGTTTAACCAAGATCGTATTCTCACTTTGATCACAAGATGGGGCAGATTTCTATTCAGGTGGCGCGATAGTACCTCATGCATCACAGCCTCTTGATCAAAGGCTCTTTTTATCTTATGTTGTGATAGGATCATTCCCAGAAAGAACTTTACTATCAGCGATGCTACCAACATCTGTCTATCGATTCGTTTTGGTGCTCGCAGCATTGGCTTCCCCTGCCCTGGGTCAATCCGGTTGCCCAGGCTGTCCTGCCTACTGCGAGTACTCACCTGGAACTTACCTGAACAACACCCCAACCATTTGTTACGTAGTTACTGGGCCAGTGGATGTTTGCACGTTTCCCATGGGAGGTTGTAACGATGGCGAGAACATGGGAAATGGCTGCTGTGCAACATGTTACACGCCTTTGATTGTGGATCTGAACGGCGACGGTATCCGTCTTTCCGGACCAACTAACGGGATTCTGATCAAGCCCAGGCCGGACCTACCTCCGGTACGTTTCTCCTGGCCTCTTGCCGCTAGCCAGGATGCCTGGTTAGCGCTTGACAGGAATGGAAATGGGCGCATCGACGATCTGACCGAACTCTTCGGTAACTATGCACCACAGCCAAACATGCCCGGGCAAATGCGCAATGGGTTCAGTGCCCTTGCTGAGTTTGACAAGCCGGAAAACGGCGGGAATGCAGATGGATGGGTATCCTCTCAGGACTCGATTTGGCAAACACTGCTCCTTTGGCATGATGCGAACTTTGACGGCCAATCCAGTCCAGAGGAACTCACTCCGATAGCGCAATCAGACATCTTGTCCATATCCTTGGACTTCAAGGATTCCAGGGTCTCGGACGAGCATGGCAATCTGTTCTTATATCGTTCGCGCTTGCGCGTTCGGCCACAGAGCACCATCCGGAAAGTCATCTGGGACGTTGCACTTCGCTCGATTCGGGGGGACTCATGATGAACCCGTTTACTCCATTGAAACCATTCGTTCTTAGTTTTGCGATCTGTTCGCTGCTCTGCGCATCGCTGGTCGCCCAACAACGCACAACCCCTGACGCCCAATCCTTGCCGGATACTCATTCGCCC
>JALOKO010000306.1 GCA_025456495.1 Bryobacterales bacterium
GCTGCGCCAGGCCGACCATGCGCGAGTCCAGGTGCGTGGGCTGGATGATCTCTCCACGGGCGATCCGGAGGTGCTTGCGCCGGATGTGCTTTTTACGCGCGGGGATGTTAATGACCGCCCCAAACTTTGGACACTGCTGCAGGATGTGGACGATGCCATGGCGAAAGCGCTGGGGATGGAGCGTCCGATGGGCGCGATGGTGAACGAAGTCATGCCCGGTAAGCCAGCGCAGAAGGCGGGTGTTCAGGCAGGGGACGTGATTACGAAAGTGAACGGAAGGGAGATGGCCAGCCAGTCCCAGGCGCGCAACACGATCTCCATGATGCGTCCTGGCACCAAGGTGAACCTTACCGTGAACCGCGACGGCAAGCAGGTGGACATCCCCGTCACCTTGGCGCCATTGGACGATTCCCCCGTGGACACCCCCCGCGTAACCGACGAGGCAGCAGGCATGGACGGAGTGTCCGTGGAGGAGCTGACGCCGCAGTTGCGCCAGCAGTTGCGCATTGAGGATGGCCAGGATGGCGTGATCGTCAGCCGGGTGGCGCCAGCCAGTAAGGCCGCCGCTTCCGGGTTGCGACGTGGTGACTTGGTGGTGGCCATCGACCGCCAGCCTGTGCGGAACGCGGCGGACTTTGAGCGGCTAATGGGTGCTTCCACCGGTGGAGCCACCTTCATGCAGGTGAAGCGCGCCGTGCAGGGTCGGGGCTGGTCGAACCTCTTCCTGGGAATTGAGCGCTAAGGGATACCGAAGAGAAACGTCCACATCCGGGCCGTCCCTGAGGGGAGATCCTCACGGACGGCCCGTAGTTTTTCCGCGCCACGCAGCGGCAACGCCATTGCCGGACTCTTTGCAATAGACGTTTTGTGTCTTGCAGCCGCTTTCGGGATACCCTGGACCCATGACCGTTGCGGGCATTGCCTTGGGTGGGGCGCTGGGTGCGCTGGCGCGTTACTTCGTCACGATATGGGCGCAGGAGTACCTGGCGCGGGGCATCCTGTTGGGATTTCCCGTCGGTACCCTGGTCGTGAACGTTCTGGGTTCGTTTTTGCTGACCGTCGTGGTGGGCCTTGGGATGCAGGGGGTACTAAGCCCGGAGATCCGCGCGGCGCTAGGTGTAGGGTTTGTGGGGGCGCTCACCACATTCTCCACTTTGGAGGTGGAAGCCGACTTGCTGATGCGGGATGGCGAGTTTGCCAAGGCTGCCGGGTATGTGTGCGCGAACCTGTTGCTGGGCTATCTGGCCGTGCTGGCAGGCCGCTATCTGGTGTATCGCACAATCGGGTGAACGCGTCGGCCCTGGGGATAGATCCAGGCGAGGGATGCAGGGACGAAACCGCGTGGCAACGGGGCCGACGCGTTCCCGCAAGCGATCGCTTCCCCTGGACGGACGTGCCTTGGTCTATCCCAGACCCTCCAACAGTTCCACCGCGAGCGTGACGCCCGGCTCAGTAGCCATGTAGGCAGCCACTTCCCTGGCGCGGATTGCAAAACCCGGTTCGGCGTAGACCTGTCGGATCGCGGTGGCCAGCGCTCCGGCGTGCAGTCGCGCGCGTGGAACTGGTGACGGGGCCAGCCCCCGACGATGTAAGACCCGCGCCCATCCGAATTGGTCAAGCAGATGCGGAGCTACAATGCTGGGGACTCCGGCGCGACAGGCGGCACTGGATGTGCCCGCGCCGCCGTGATGGATCACCGCCGAAACCTGACGGAATAGCCAGGCGTGTGGCGCGTAGCCGGTGACATGCACATCGTCGGCTTCAGGAAGGGTAAAGCGGCTGAAGCCTTCCTGAATCAGCAGCGGCCGCTTGGCCGCGCGCGCCGCCGCTACCAACAGTTCGGCCACGCGCTGGCCATCCTGGGCGCCCATTGAGCCAAACGTCGCCAGAAGCGGGCGCGGATGGCGGGCAAGAAAGTCCACTAGCGCGGGCGCCGGGACGTATTCCGGCTCTTCCAGGAACCAGGCGCCGGTCTGCACCAGATTGCGGGGAAAATCCGGATAGGAGGGAGCGATTGCCTGGGACGCGGCCAGCAGGTTCAGAGTTGGCGAAAACGACCGCATCAGGTTCGGCGTCGGGGCCGTGGGGTTGGCCTGCATCCAGTCCCGGAACAGCCGCCGCTCCTGCCCTTTCCAGTACCACTCACCGATCTTCCAGGAAAGCCGGTTGAGGGGTTTGCCCAGCGACCCCTGGTGCAGGGCCAACTGGTGCGCGGTGGGAATTCCGCCGCTCTCGAAACGAACCTGCACCCAGGGGATGTCTAGCTCCTGTGCGGCCACCGCGGCCATGGCATCCAGGAAGTGAACCACCGCCAACTCAGCGCCACGGAGCGCGGGTAGCAAATCCTGGTACGCGGTGGCGGGATTCTCGAACATCTCCTGTGCGAGAATCGTAAATTGGGTCATCGGATTCTGGGTAGCGATGATCCGCTGGAGTGGCGCGCGGACGCGTTCCCAAGTCGCATCGGGTCCAATGGCGCGGAATTCTGCTCCAAGTGCTTCAAATCGTTGACGATAAAACGCGTTCGTGCAGGCGATAACCTGGTGGTTTCTGGCGATCAGTGCTTGTGCGAGCGCCAGGAAAGGCTGAATGTCGCCGGTGCTTCCAATCGTGCAAAGTGCAATGCGCATGAGCTTGGTTGGGGTTTTGCGTCGAGATGGGCCTTGGAGCCAGCGTTTCCCGGATGGCGCTGGAACCCGTTAGCTGTTTCGCCTGGGTGTGGCCCGAAAACTGGTGAGTTTTCCCTGCCGCCCGCATCCAAAACCTGGGACCCCGTTAAGGTAGATGAGTGAAGCAACATGTTGAAACCCAAAGTTGAGGCACGTGAAGACCTGAATCCACAGGAAACCGCCGAGTGGATTGAGGCCCTGGATCAGATTGTGGACGAAGCAGGCCCTGACCGGGCAGCCTACCTGTTGCGGAAACTCCGTGACCGTGCGGTGAGCTTCGGCGCTACCGGCATTGACCGGTTCACCACGCCCTACGTGAACACGATTCCGGCGGAACTGGAGTTGCCGTATCCCGGCGACCGTGCGATTGAGCGTCGCATCAAGAGCTTCATCCGCTGGAATGCGATGGCGATGGTGGTGCGCGCCAACAAGTACGACAGCGGCATTGGCGGCCACATCTCCAGCTTCGCCTCGCAGGCAACGCTCACGGAGGTGGCCTTCAACCACTTTTTCCGGGGCAGTTACGGCGACCAGCAGGGGGACTTTGTCTACTTCCAGGGACACACCTCGCCCGGCGTCTACTCGCGGGCCTTCCTGGAAGGGCGCCTGACGGAACAGCATCTGGTGAACTTCCGACATGAGCTGCGGGACACCCCTGGGCTTTCCAGCTATCCGCACCCCTGGCTGATGCCCGATTTCTGGAGCTTTCCCACGGTGAGCATGGGCCTGGGCCCCATCAACTCCATCTACCATGCGCGCTTCATGCGCTACCTGGAAGATCGCGGGCTGATTCCCAAGACGCCGCGCAAGATCTGGGTATATTGTGGCGATGGAGAGATGGATGAGCCCGAGACGTCTGGACAACCTGATCTTCATCATCAACTGCAACCTTCAGCGGCTGGATGGTCCGGTGCGCGGCAACGGCAACATCATCCAGGAGCTGGAGGGCGTGTTCCGCGGCGCTGGTTGGAACACCATCAAGGTGGTGTGGGGGTCCGATTGGGATTCCATTCTTGCCCGCGACGTCAGTGGCAAGATGCACCAGCGACTGGAAGAGATGGTGGACGGTGAATTCCAGGCGCTTACCGCCATGGACGGCGCCAGTATCCGCCGCGAGTTGTTCGGGAAGTATCCCGAGACCCTGAAGCTGGTGGAGCACCTCAGCGACGAGCAGCTCACGCACCTGCGCCGGGGTGGTCACGACCCGCAAAAGGTCTTCAACGCCTACCGCGTGGCGGTGGAAACCACGGGCAAACCCACGGTTATCCTGGCCAAGACCGTAAAGGGCTACGGGTTGGGCGAAGCGGGCGAGGGGCGCAACATCACCCACCAGCAGAAGAAGCTCAATGAAGACGAGATGATGAGCTTCAAGCGCCGCTTTGAAATCCCCATCCCGGATGAAGCGGTACACACGGTATCTTTCTACCGCCCCGCGGAAGACAGTCCCGAAGTGAAGTACCTCAAGGAGCGTCGGCAAGCGCTGGGTGGCGATCTGCCCAAGCGCAACGTCCGTTTCGAACCGTTGGACGTTCCCTCACTGGACTACTTCAAGGAGCAGTTGGGAGGCTCAGGCGGCCGCGAGGTGTCCACCACCATGGCCTATGTACGCATCCTTACTCTGCTGTTGAAGAACGAAAAGGTAGGCAAGTACCTGGTGCCCATCGTGCCGGACGAAGCGCGTACCTTTGGCATGGAGAGCCTCTTCCGCACCCACGGCATTTACGCTTCCACTGGCCAGTTGTACAAGCCCATCGACAGCTCGATCTTCCTGTACTACAAGGAGGCCAAGGACGGCCAGGTGCTGCAGGAGGGCATTACGGAAGCAGGCTCCATGGGCAGCTTCACGGCAGCGGGCACAGCGTATGCAAACTACGGAATTCCCATGATTCCGTTCTTCAGTTACTACTCGATGTTCGGCTTCCAGCGCATTGGCGACCAGATCTGGGCCTTTGCGGATTCCCGTGGACGGGGCTTCCTGATGGGTGGCACCGCCGGGCGCACCACGCTTTCCGGAGAGGGTTTGCAGCACCAGGATGGCCACAGCATCGTGATGGCTTCTACCGTGCCCACCTGCCATACATACGATCCTGCCTATGCCTACGAAATGGCGGTGATTGTCCAGGATGGCCTGAAGCGGATGTACCAGCAGAACGAAGACCGCTTCTACTACATCACGATGTACAACGAGAACTACGCGCAGGAGCCCATGCCTGCGGGTGACCACGTGGTGGAAGGCATTCTGAAGGGTATCTACAAGTTCCGTTCATCGGCCAAGGGTAAGGCGAAGATCAACCTGTTCGGCAGTGGCCCCATTTTGAACGAGGCATTGCGCGCCCAGGAGATTCTTGCCGAGCGCTACAAGGTGGAAGCTGATGTGTGGAGTGTCACCAGCTATAACGAACTGCGCCGGGACTGCCTGGCCACTGAGCGCTGGAACCGCCTGCACCCCACCGAGGAAGCACGTACGCCCTATCTGCTGAAGGCTCTGGAAGGCGTGAAGACCCCCATCGTGGCTTCCACTGACTACATGAAGGGCCCTGGTTCGCCTTGCCCGCGATGGCAAGATCGACAAGGCAGTGGCGGCGGCGGCGCTGAAGGACCTGGAAATCGATGCTGAGAAGGTAGATCCGCAGTTCGCCTAGGCGGCCGCGCAGGAGATCTCAGCTAGATCCGAAAACGGCCTTCTTTGAAACCTTCAGGACCGGCGAAGCACTTCGCCGGTCCTTTTCTCGTTAGGGGTTTGGTGATCGTCACGATTCACGCCCTGCAACGCGTCGTCAAAGCACCTGCAGCACAAAGCACTTCAGGTATTGGGTTTCCGGCACGCCCAGCAGGATGGGGTGGCAGCCTGCCTGGGTGCGCGCTTCCAGCAAACGCAGGGGGCGGCCGCACTCCACAGACGCTTCCCGCAGAACCTCCAGCAAGGCCTCCGGGGAAACATGGTGGCTGCAGGAACAGCTCACCAGAGTGCCGCCCGGCTCCAGTAGGCGCATGGCGCGGATGTTGATTTCCTTGTAGCCCCGCGCGGCGTCCTCGCGCTTGGCGCGGCTCTTCGTAAAAGCGGGGGGATCCAGGACAATGGATTGGTAGCTGCGGCGCGCGGCCTGATAGCCCGCCAGCAAATGAAAGACATCCGCCTCCCGGAAGTCGACGTTGCCAATGCCGTTTTCGATGGCGTTTCGATGGGCCAGGGACACCGCATCGGCTGAGGCGTCGATGCCTTCCACGTGATCGCAAACGCTGGCCATGTGGAGTGCGAAGCCGCCAGCATAGCTGAAGCAATCCAGTGCCTTGCCCCGGGCGTAGCGGCGGACGGCTGCGTAGTTTTCGCGCTGATCCAGGAAGAAGCCCGTCTTCTGGCCAGTGAGCAGGTTGACGCCGAAACGCAGTCCGTTCAGGGTGATGATGTGGTTAGGTGGCAATTCCCCCTGCAACAGTCCGTTGCGCAGGGCCAGCCCTTCCAGCGTGCGCACGCTGGCGCTGTTCTTTTCCACAATCGCCTGAGGCAGCAACAACTCCTGCAAAACCTCGACGATGGTGGGCTGGAGAGCGTCCATGCCCTGGTTGAGGGTCTGGATGGCCAGGCAGCCGCCATAGGTGTCCACAACCAGACCGGGAAGGAAGTCGGCTTCGCCATACACCAGGCGGTAAGCATCGGCATCGTGCACCAGCCGGCGACGGGTGGCTATCGCCGCTGCGATGCGCTCATGGAGGAAGGCAGCATCCACCGCCACCTCGCGGCTGCCCAACATCCGCAGGGCAATTTGCGAGGTGCTGCTGTAATGGGCGACGCCCAGCGGCTTGCCGGACGGCAGATGCACCCGCACAGCCGAGCCAGGCGCAAGAGAAGCGTCTGCTTCCAGGTCAGACCGAAAGACCCACGGATGGCCTTGCTGAACGCGCTTGGCGGCGCGGTAACTCACCGTAACCTGCTGCATTCCTTCAGGATAGCGGAGCCGTGCGGCGTCCCCCGGGCAAATCGGTCGTTGGTGGTTTGGTCCGCGGGCTGTCGTTGGCTACCCGTCCACCTTGTAGTGCTTACGCAAACGTGCGAGCTCTGCTTTCAGGGTTTGCACAATCGGCTGGTAGGCATCGTCGCCATAGACGCTGCGCATCTGTTTGGGATCCCGCGTGAGGTCGTACAGTTCCCACTCGCCGCTCTCATAAAAGTGCGCCAGGGTGTAGCGGTCAGTGCGGACACCATCGTGCGGGGCTACGTTATGAACACCCTTCTCGTAGTAATGGAAGTAGAAGGTCTTGCGCCAATCCGCAACCTGTTGCCCTTTCATCAGCGGCAGCATGCTGGCGCCTTGCATGTCGGTCGGCTGGGGTTGACCAGCGGCATCCAGGAAGGTTTGTGCAAGGTCAAGATTCGACACCAGATTCCGATTGACACTACCGCGTTCAATAACGCCTGGCATGCGCATCACCAGCGGCGTGCGCAGGCTCTCTTCGTAAATCCAGCGTTTGTCGAACCAGCCGTGCTCTCCCAGATAGAAGCCCTGGTCAGAGCTGTAGACCACCAGCGTATTTTCCGCCAAACCGGCCGCATCCAGGTGGGTGAGCACCCGGCCAACGTTGTCGTCCACTGAGGAAATGCAACGCAGGTAGTCTTTGATGTAGCGCTGATACTTCCAGCGCACCAAGTCGCGTCCCTGGGGATTGTCCTTGAACAGCTTGGCGTTGCGTGGGCCGTAGGCGGCGTCCCACTGGCGCTTCTGTTCCGGGGTCATGCGAGCCCATTCGGCGTTGCCGTCGTTGCCGCCAAAGGATTTGTCAGCCCATTCGGGAACCTTCATGTCGTGGTTCCAACGCATGTGGCGGTCAATTTCCATTTCCTGCAGGCGCGCCGGGGTGGCACGGCCCTCGTAGTTGTCGAACAGGGTATCGGGCTCTGGGATATCCTCTCCCTCAAACATCCACAGCTTTTCAGGAGCAGGCATCCAGTTCCGGTGGGGCGCCTTCTGCTGGCTGAAGAGCAGGAAGGGCTTATTGGGGTCGCGGCCATTCTTCAGCCAGTCCAGCGTCAGGTCTCCGATGATATCGGTGACGTAGCCTTGCCGCCGGTGGCGACCGCCCTTGAACAGAAAATCGGGATTGTAATAGCTGCCTTGGCCCGGAAGTACTTCCCAGTGATCGAAGCCTGTCGGGTCAGTCTTCAGGTGCCACTTGCCGATCATGGCCGTTTGATAGCCAGCCTTCTGTAGCAGTTTAGGGAAGGTCTGCTGACTGCCATCGAAGGAAACCGCGTTATCAATGACGCCATTGAGGTGGCTGTGCTTTCCAGTGAGCACCACGGCGCGGCTGGGGGCGCAAATGGAATTCGTCACCAGGCACTGGTCAAAGCGCATGCCTTCGTGGGCGATCCGGTCGATGTGCGGAGTCTTGATGAGGTTGCCGCCGTAGGCGCTAACGGCCTGCCAGGCGTGGTCGTCGGAGAACATCATGAGGATGTTCCAGGGCTTGCCGTTGGCGGCGCGCCCAAACTGCGCTGTCAGCGCGGCGGCGGAAAGGCCGCTCAAAAAAGTTCTACGATGCATCTGTCTCACTCCAAGCTCAAGGGGACGCGGACACGCCGGGGCGCGAGTTGAAACACGGTACGGAAACCAGGACCCCGTGAGCCGTCAGCCAACCTGGTCCTGGAACCAAGCCTACCAGATCAGTTTCAAGCCAAACTGGAGGTTGCGTGGCGTAGCAGCGCCGGTAATCTGCCCAAAGGCATTGGTGCCCACGACTCCGTTGGCCTGCCCAAAACGCGGGGTATTGGTGAACTGGAAGGCTTCAAAGCGGAACTGCAGAATCATCTTTTCGACGATGCGGAAGTCCTTCAGGGCAGAGAAGTCCCAGCCAAACTGGTCACGCTGGCGCAGGATGTTGCGGCCGGCGGTTCCGATGGTATTCACCGCATTGGGAGTGAAGAGGCTGGTGTCGAAATCCCGCTGCAAGGTGCGGTCGCCCGCGTAGGGATTGCCCGCGATATTGGGGCGGTTCACGACGCCGATATTCCCGGTGTTGGCGGGGTTGCCCTGGGTGGTGGCGCTATAGGGGCGTCCACTGGAGGCTGTCACAATGCTGCCGATGGCCCATCCGCCCAGAATCGCATCCGCCACGCCGGGCATGGAGGCTCCATACCGGCGACCTCGGCCAAAGGGCAATTCGTACACGCCGCTCACCACCAACCGATGCGGCACATCCTGGTTGTCCACCGCGCGCTCAAGTCGCAAATTGCGGATATCCTGGAAACCACAGCCACCCGCGTTGCCCTGCGCTGCACCCCCGCAGGTGTCGCCGATGGTCTTGGAGAAGCTATAGGAGGTGAGAACCGTGAAGCCTTGCGAGAAGCGCTTCTCCAACTTCGTCAGCATCCCGTGGTAGATGGAGTTCCCATTGTGGTGGTAACCGAAGATACCCGCCAGGGGTGAGACTACGATGTCGGTTCCTGGAATGGGCATGCGCGAGAGAGGCCGCTTGGCATTGATGTTGCCGGGGCCGGGAGGCGAGAAGTTGTCGTCGTAACGCTGGGCAAGGTGCGTTCCCTTGGAGCCAGAGTAGCCGATCTCGAACAGCCAGTCGCGCGCCAGTTCCTGTTGGATATTGAAGTTCCACTGCTGGGAGTAGCTTTGGTTAGGGCGCCTTTCGTAGGCCACAAAGGTCAAGCCGGTGGCCCGTTCCAAGGTGAGCGCGCCTTCCGGCGGTCCGTCTTTCAGCAGCACGGCGGGAACGGTGGCGCTGGAGGCGAGGTTCACGCCGAAGGCATTCGGGGGATTCCCAATGAGGAACTCGCCATCCCCTAAAGGCTCAAACAGCATGAAGAACACCCCATAGCCCGCCCGCAGCACGGTCTTTTCCGTAGCCTTATAGGCGAAGCCCACGCGGGGCATGAAGTTGTTCCTGTCCGTGGCGATCATCGCCCGGTTGAAGGTGTCGGTACCCTCTGAGCCGGCGAAGATCAGACGCGGGTTTGCCGGGTCAGTCCAGTTGTCCAGAATGCCCATGCGATCACGCTTGTCAATGAACGGCGTGGTGAGTTCGTAGCGCATGCCCAGGTTCACGGTGAGCTTGCGAGACACCTTCCAGTCGTCCTGAATGAAGGCGGCGGTGTTCCACGCGCGTAGGTCCACCTGGATGCGGGTGCTCCAGGCATAGCTGCTGGCCATGCCCAACAGGAAGTCCGCCGCGCCATCGTTGGTGAACCGGCCGTTGAAGGAATAGTTCCCAATCTCGCTGCGGATGTTGAAGATGTTGTTCTGCATGCGCAGCAAGTTGCCGCCCATCTTCACAGTGTGCTTGCCCTTGATCCAGGTGAGGTCGCCCACCAACTGGCGGTTTTGCGAGTCACGGTCCACCGGGTTGTTGGCGCCGAGACCCAGACTGGTGTATCCGGTGATGTTCATTGCCGAGAAGCCACCCTGCAGGTTCGGATTGCCCCCGGGAATGCCATAGACGGCGTTGAGGAACTCGCGACCGGCTTGGGCAGGGTTATCGCGAATGAAGAGACCAAAGTTCCATGCGCCGCGGAGAGACATCAGCAGGTTAGGCGTGATGATGCGATTCCACTGCGCGCTGGTGATTTTGCCCTGGGTATTGAAATCGAAGTTCGGCGTGAAGGCCGGGGGTGGCAACGCCAGCGCCGCCGGGCTGAGGAGGTCCTGCTGGCTGTAGCGGTAGCTGATGGTGTCCTTTGAGCCCAGGTTGATGTCGAAGCGGAAGCCGAACTGCTCCACGTTTTGCTGAAGCGGCGCGTTGAACAGGAAGTTTTGCGCCACCGACGTGTTCTGCGG
>JALOKO010000307.1 GCA_025456495.1 Bryobacterales bacterium
CCGCTTCAACATCAGCCGCATTTTCGCCAAACCCCAAACCACCAGCGGCATTGCGTCCAGCGAATTGGGCTTCGAAACGGCGAACACCCAGCCGACGGCAGTCGGTATCCCCTTCGTCAGCCTTGCCGGCTTTTTCAGCGCAGGCGACGGCGATCAGATCTTTTCTGAGCGGGTCAACAACGCCATTAACCTCGCCAACGACTTCAGCCTCCTTACCGGACGGCACTCCCTGAAATTCGGCGTCAACTACCTTCGGGAAAACGTGCGCGTCGCATTCCTGAACCGTCCCAACGGAGACCACACGTTCACCGGCGTCTACACCACCACCGCCGCTGCCGATTTCCTGCTCGGCCAGAGCTTCCGCTACCGGCAGGGCGGTGGCGATCCCATCAAGGATGGCGTGGGATCCATGTACGGACTTTTCGTCCAGGACGAATTCCGCGTCGCACCCCGCCTCACCTTGAACCTCGGCCTCCGCTATGAACTGGCTGTACCCTTCAAGGACGCCGAGGATCGCGTAAACGGCTGGCTGCCAGGCGTGCAGTCCACTGTATTCCCGGAGGCGCCGGCCGGTCTGGTGTACCCCGGTGACCCTGGCGTTCCGCGCGGCATCATCTCCATGGACCGGAACAATCTCGCGCCCCGGGTAGGCATCGCTTACGACCTCAGTGGCAATGGGAAAACAGTGCTGAGAGGTGGCTGGGGCATGTTCTACGATGCGATTCCGCAACAGGGCGACATTTTCCAGAACATCCTCGCGCCCCCCTTCAACCCCCTCACCCAGCTCGACTATGGCAACAACACCGCCACTCCGCGGTTGGCCAATCCGCTGTTCAATACCCCGGGCGGTTTGGTGACCACCGGCTTCCCCGCTCCCGCCACGTTCATCGGCTGGAGCCTTACTGAGCGCTTCCGCACCCCTGTGGTCCACCACTACAACGCCACCCTTCAGCAGCAACTACCCTGGGACACCGCCCTGGAAGTAGCCTATGTCGGCGCCCGTGGACGCAACCTGACTGGCTTTCTGGAAGACAATGTGGGCACTTTCATTCCCGGGCAAACCACCCCGGGTCCTAGAGAGAACCGCGCCTTCGCGCTGGTGCGCCCCACCAGTTCTGTGTTTCAAAGCTGGTATGACGGCTTGCAGGTGAGCTTCCGGCGGCGCCCCACCAAGGGCGTTTCGTTCCTGGCGGCCTACACCTGGTCCCATGCCCTGGACCATGTCTCAGGCCTCAACATTGGTTCCCCGGAACGACCCCAGGACGGCCGCACCATCGCCGACATCAAGGGAAATGCTCAGTTTGATGTTCGCCACCGCGCCGTCGTCAGTTTCACAGCCGACTTGCCCAAACTGCGGCAACAACCCGCGGCCCTACGCTACCTGGCAGGCGGCTGGCAGTTGAACGGGATCGCCCAGGTGCAAACCGGTTTCCCCTTCAGCGTCATCGAACCCGTCGATGTGGCGCTTCGCTTCCAGCAAAATCGTCCCAACGCGATTTGCGACCCCAACGCCAATGCCCCCAATACGGTGGCTGAGTGGTTTGACCGGTCTTGCTTCGTCCGCAACCGGCTGCCTGCCGACGCGGGACGCTTTGGAACCGCGGGGCGCAACATCGTCCGCGGTCCCGGCCTGTTCAGCACTGATCTGGGCCTGTTCAAGAACATCCCGCTGTTTGAGACGCACCTGATCCAAATCCGCGTGGAGTCCTTCAGCGCCTGGAACAACACTAACTTTGCCAGTGTCGTGTCGAACATCGGGGCGTCAAACTTCGGTCAGGTAACCAGCGCCCGCAACGGACGCACCTTCCAGTTCGGCTTCAAGTACCAGTTCTAGCCCTCGTATCCTGAGGCACGCGCCGCGCCGCTTTACCGGAGGCGGGCGTGTGCCTCATCCTCCGCGATGGCGCCTTCCCGCCATGAAACACCTCCCTCACCACACGGCCACCCTTATCCCCCACCCACATCACACGGCCACCCACATCACACGGCGGACCGGGCTGCGTCGGTTTGCAAAACACGCGACAATACGCCCATGGACCACCGCGACACCCTCATCGAATCCATCGCGCGCGAAGCCACCTCCTGGCGGCGCGAACTGCATCAGAATCCCCAGACCATGTACGAGGAAACTTACGCCGCGGGCTTTGTCGCAGCGCGCCTGACGGAGTGGGGCATCCCGCACGAGACGGGCATCGGCGGCACTGGTGTAGTGGCCACCATCGAAGGCCAACCTACCGACGGCGCACCCACCATCGCCTTCCGTGCCGACATGGACGCCCTCGATCTCACTGAGGAAACCGGCCTTCCCTGGGCATCGAAAAACCCTGGCAAGATGCACGGCTGCGGCCACGATGGTCACACCGCCACCGTACTTGCACTGGGACGTTACCTCCAGCAAACCAAGCGCTTCCACGGTAAGGTTCGCCTTGTCTTTCAGCCCGCTGAAGAGGGTGGACGTGGCGCCTATCGCATGGTGGACGAGGGCCTGCTGAGCCGCTTCCCCTTCGACGAAATCTACGGCTTCCACAACTGGCCCTACCTGCCCAAGGGCGAATTCTCCATTTGCAGTGGCTTCATGCTGGCAGCCAGTGATTCCTTTGAACTCACCCTCTCAGGCAAGGGGGGACATGCCGCCATGCCTCACGTGTGTACCGATGTGATTGTGGCTGGTTCCCATCTGGTAAGCGCATGGCAAAGCCTGGTAAGCCGCTCCACCGATCCGCAGCAAGCGGCGGTTCTGTCAGTCACCAACTTCGTCGCGGGCACCGGAGCGCATAATGTGTTGCCGCGTGGCGCCAGTCTCTCCGGCACCGTCCGCACTTACTCCCCCCAGCTCCGGGACATGATGGAACGCCGCATGGCGGAGATGGCCCACGCCACCGCCTCCATGTTTGGCATGGAAGCCAGCTTCACCTACCACCGCATTACTGACCCGGTATGGAACCACCAGGACAACGTCGCCTACGCCAGCCAGGTGGTCGAAAAGCTCTTCGGCAGCCAGCGACTGAAGCCCTTTGTCCCCGTCATGGGCGGCGAGGATTTCGGGCACTTCCTGGAAAAGAGGCCCGGTTGCTTCATCGCTCTCGGCCAGGCGGAACCGGACCCTGCCTCTCCGCACAGCCAGGGCGTCCACACCACGCGGTATGACTTCAACGACGAAATCATTCCCATGGCCGTCGCCTATTTTGCTGAACTGGCTGAGACACGACTGGCTGCGCGCTAACTTCGTTCCAACGCCCACTACGGCTTCCCTGCGATGCCCAGCCGCGTCGCCCAAGCCTCCCGGCGAAACCCAATGAACGCCTCGCCGTCTATCACAAGTGTGGGCGTGTTCTGGCTGCCGTACACCTCCCATAGGTCATCGCGGGCGTCGTAGTCTTCGCTGACATCCAGTTCCTGGAACGCAACCAAGTGTTGCGACAGGAACTCCTTGGCCCTGCGGCAGGCCGGGCAGTAAGGCTGCGAGTAGAGGATAATGGAAGGTTTGGGGCTTGGATGCTGGTCGCTCATGGGCCGTGTGGTTCTGCTGTCAGGTTCTGGTCGTCGCTGAATTTCATTGTCGCGCGATCTTCCCCCGGGAAGCCTGTCGGTGGAAATCGGGTCCGTCCCGGCCTGCTTGCCGTCACTGGCCACGCATGCGTGCGCAGGCCCCGTCGGCGTCATTGGAAGAGAGGGCCCTCGTCACCGGATGGCCGCACGCTGAGTCTGAGGTTTGGAATGGATCGTCTTCACCGTCTGCTGCTACATTGTGGGATCGCGTTGTGTGCGATCTGTCCATCGCTCATCGCCCAAGCTCCGGGCGGAGCCCCGCCAGCCTCCCCCCAGGACGTCACCGTCGTCGCCAAGGTGGATGGTCGCGACATCACTGTGGGCGAGTTGCGCACCTTCCTCAACACCCTGCCGCCCCAGAATCGTACCGCTGCCTTGCAGAATCCCGATGATTTCCTGCGCCAGTATGCCTTGATGCATCGCCTTGCCAAACTCGCCGAAGAGCAAGGACTCGATCGGGAAACCCCTTATCGCGAGCAGTTGGAAAGCAACCGCCGCATGGTTCTCTCCACCGCCGGACTGAATCGCATGAGCCAGGAAGTAACCGTCACCGACGAGGAAACCATGGCCTACTATGAGTCCAATAAGGCGGATTACACCAAAGTGAAGGTGAAGGTGATCTACCTGCCCTTCCTCAATACGCCACCCAAGGAGGGCGAACAGCGCGTATCCTTGACGGAAAGTGAAGCGGCCGCGCTGGCCACCCGTCTGGCAAAGGAAATCCGCGCTGGCGCCGACTTCGTCGAAATGGTAAAGCAGCATTCCAAGGACGAGGGCAGCGCCAAGCGCGATGGCGATTTTGGCACCTTCAGCCCCCGCGACAACATCCCCGCTGACGTGAAGCAGGTCTTGTTCGCGCTTCAACCTGGCGCAGTCAGTGACCCTGTCCGCCAACCCAATGGCTTCTATCTGTTTCGCGTCGAAGAAAAAGTCGCTCAGCCCTATGTCGAAGTCGCGGGCCTCATCAACGATCGCCTGCACGACCAGAAATTTCGAAAGGTGATGGATGAAATGCGGACCTCCATCGACATTCAAGATCTAAAGCCCGAGCTGCTGAAACCGTAACTTGCCGCACGGCCATCCACTAACCCACAATCGCCACTAGGGGAGAGCGTACCAAATGACCAGAAAGCAGTTCCTGATGTCGCTGGCGCCATGTACCGTCGCAATTGGCTTTGCGGCCTGTCAGCGCGCGCCCCGGCCTGCCTCACTGAAAGAGGAAGCAGACCGCAACCGCGCCCCGGAGTTCGCCCTGGAAGACGCCGATGGCAACACCGTCAAGCTTTCTGAACTCAAGGGCAAAGTGGTGCTGCTCAACTTCTGGGCCACCTGGTGCCCGCCCTGCCGGATTGAAATTCCCTGGTTCGTCGACATGGAGCGTGAATTCAAGGATCGCGGCTTCGCCGTGATTGGCGTCGCCATGGATGACGAGGGCTGGGATGTCGTCAAGCCTTTCATCAAGGAAGCCAAGGTGAACTACCGCATGGTTCTGGGTACTGAGGAATTGGCGCAGTTGTACAGCGGCGTGCAGGGCCTGCCCACCAGTTTTGTGATCGACCGCAATGGTCGGATCGCCAGCACTCACATGGGGATCGTCAGCCGCAGCGTGTTTGAAGACGAAATCCGCGCGCTGCTGGAAGACAAAGCCACCGAGGGCGGAGCCTGAGTCCATGCACATGGGATTCCTTCCGCATTTGCTGCTGGCCGCCCTCTGCCTGCCGCTTGCTCTGGCTGGCCAGGCGGCGAACGCCGTCACCGTGAAGGCCAAAGCGCCGCTGAGCGCTCGCCGTGGCGACACGCACCGATCTTGAAATAGAACGGGCAGTTGACTCTGTGGGGGAAGAGATGTGTTAGTTA
>JALOKO010000308.1 GCA_025456495.1 Bryobacterales bacterium
GCGCGCGCCAACCAGCGCGGACGAAACGAGAAGGCGTGCATGTGGGTGAAGGTCAAGCGCAGGGCGGGGTCCAGCGTGATCGCCAGCACCGCGGCCACGATCATCGACAGGTTCTTGGTGTAGGCAAGCGGCTTGAACAAGCGCCCTTCCTGATCCTCCAGCGCCAGCACCGGAAGGAACGAAACCGCAATCACCAGCAGCGCGAAGAAGCTGGGTCCGCCCACTTCCTTCACCGCCGCAATCACCACCTCACGATAGGGCTGCTGCCTTCCGCCACGCTCCCACTCGTCCAGCTTCTTGTGGGTTTGCTCCACCACCACAATGGCGGCGTCCACCATCGCGCCAATGGCGATGGCAATGCCTCCCAGGGACATGATGTTCGCGTTCACGCCCATCTGCTGCATGGGGATGAAGCTGATGAGGATAGCCGCGGGGATGGTGACGATGGGAATTACGGCGCTGGGAACGTGCCAGAGGAAGAGGAGAATCACCAACGAGACAACAATCAGTTCCTCACGAATCGTGTAGTTGAGCGTGCCGATGGATTCCTGAATCAACTGTGACCGGTCATAGCCGGTGACAATCTCAACGCCGGCGGGAAGCCCTGGCTTGAGTTCCTCCAGCTTTGCGCGCACGGCCTCAATCACACTCACGGCATTGGCGCCCTGGCGCATGACGACAATGCCGGACACCACCTCACCCTCTCCGTTCCACTCCGCCACGCCACGCCGCAGGTCCGGCCCCAACGTCACGGTGGCGATATCGCCCACACGCACGGAAGCCCCGGTGGCACTGGTCTTCAGGGGAATCTGCCGCAAGTCCTCCAAGTCCTTGACGTATCCCAGGCCGCGCACCATGTACTCCACACCACCCGCTTCCAGCAAGCGTCCGCCCACATCTTCGTTGGCTTGGCGGACGCGCTCCAGTGCGGTTTGCAAGGGAATACCGAAGGCCTGCAAACGATTGGGGTCTAACTGAATCTGATACTGGCGCACGAAACCGCCTACGGGGGCCACCTGCGCTACGCCGGGTAGGGCCTCCAACTGGTAGCGCAGATACCAGTCCTGGATGCTGCGCAGCGAGGCAAGGTCGTTGCGGCCGGAGCGGTCAATCAGGGCGTACTGATACACCCATCCCACGCCGCTGGCATCCGGGCCGATTTCCGTCTGCACGCCTTCCGGCAGGCGCGGTTGAACAGCGGAGAGGTACTCCAGGGTCCGGGAGCGCGCCCAATAGATGTCGGTACCCTCTTCGAAGATCACGTAGACGAAGGAGTAGCCGAAGTCGCTCACCCCGCGCACGGTCTTCACCCCCGGGGCGCTGAGCATGGCCGCCACGATGGGGTAAGTGACCTGATCTTCCAGGATGTCGGGCGACCGGTCCCATCGTGAAAGGACAATCACCTGGGTATCGGAGAGATCAGGAATGGCGTCGATGGGAATGCGCGCCAGACTCCACCAGCCAAGCACCATGGCCGCCACTACACTGGCAAAGACCAGCAGGCGGTTGTTGGCGGAGAAGTCGATGATGCGGTTGATCATGCGTGGATGCCTTCCTGCCTAGTGCTGGTGATGATGCATGGCCGCGCCTGAGGATTGCCCGGCTGGCGCTGGTTGCCCGGCTGGCGGTACTGGCTGGCTGGCTGCGTGCTTTCCTGCGCCGTCCAGCCCGCGAGGGCCGGTCTGGATCTGGCTCTCGCTATCGATGAGGAAATTGCCTGAGACGACAATCTCTTCCTCCGCCGTCAGACCCTCCAGCACCTCCACACGATCGTCAACGCGGCGTCCGACACGAATGCTGCGCGGCTCCATGTATCCATCGCCACGATGCACGAACACGGTTTGCCGCCGCCCTGTATCCAGCACCGCGGACGCAGGCACGGTGAGCGTCCGCGCATGATGCTGCGTGAACAGCACGTCCAGATACATGCCCGGCTTCAGGCGCAATCCCGGATTAGGCACCTCAATGCGGGCCTGCAGGGTACGCGTGGTGGGGTCAAGCCCGGGCTGAATGTAGGACACCCGTCCCGAGAGGCTGCGACTGTCATCAAACGGGAACCGCAACGTGACGGACTGGCCAGGGCGAATCGTCTGCGCCTGATACTCAAACACCTCCGCCATTACCCACACCCGGCTGAGGTCCACCAGCGTGTACAAGCTGGTTTCCGGTGACACGCGCTGGCTGGGGAAGGCATTGCGCTCCATGACGAAGCCCGCCGCAGGCGCATACACCGTGATGTGCTTCTGAGGCTCACGGGAACGTTGCAGCGCTTCGATGGCGTCGGGGCTGAGATCAAGCAACTCCAGGCGGCGGCGCGCGGCATCCAGCAGCGTGCGCTGTCGCTCCGCGATGCCGGGTACGCTGCTGGACGCCAGCGTTTCGGCAGCCTGCAAGGCCAGCAGGTACTCGCGCTGTCCGGCCAGCAACTCCGGGCTGTAGATGGTCAGAAGCGGTTGTCCGGCACGCACCAGATCGCCGGTGAAATCCACATGCACCTTCTCAATCCAGCCGCCCACCTTGGGACTCACGCGGGTAACGCGCCGCTCGTCCAGCACAACGTTGCCCGCCACACGGGTGCTCTCGTGGCCGTCGGCGTACTCCGGCTTTCCGAAACGCACACCGATGAGTTGCTGCTTGTCCGCCGTGATGCGTACGGTCCCTGGAGGCGTGGCTTCCGGCGAGTTCTCATACACCGCCACCAGGTCGTTGCCGGTTTCGGGATTCAGCCCAGGGACATCGGCGCGGTAGCTGTCATCCTGGGGATCAACGTAGTAAAGCACTTTGCCGCGCGAAGCCATTTCCTGCGCGCTAGGAGGTTTGGGATCGTCCGCATAGACGGGCTCCAGCGGCATATTGCAGATGGGGCACAGGCCCGGTTCATTCCGCTTGATCCACGGGTGCATACCGCTTTGCCAGTAGAGCACCTTCCGCCCGTTATGGACGCCCGCGCCCTCAGTGGTTGAGCCGGACTCACGGCCATACCAGCGTCCATAGCCGTAGCCTGCCGCCAAGCCCACGGCCAACACCATCAGCATCAAGACCAGCACTTTCGCTTTACTCATGGCAGCAACTCCTTGCCGGAAATTTCGCCCATGCGGCTGACGGCCAATTCGCCATTGCGACGCTCTTCCAACTGCGCCATCCGGTATTCCAGCAGAGCATTCAAGCCTTCCAAGAGCGCCTGAAATTCACCGTCCCCGGATTCATATGCCGCTGTCAGCGCATCCAGCCGGAGGCGCGCCTGGGGAATGAGGGTGTCCTCGTAAATCTGGGTGATTCGCTGGGCGGTGCAAGCGGCTTGATACTCCTGCTGCAGGTCAGAACCCAGGGCGTGCAAGGCGGCCTCGTACTCCCGACGGGCCGCCGAAAGCTCCATGCTGCGCTCAGCTACTTCAGGGCGCTGCTTGGTGCGGAACCAGGCGGGGACACTGAACTCAACGTTCACCTCCCACATGGGCTGAAGTCCGGCACGGTTCATATACGCGCCAGATACTCTGGTTTCGGGCTGATAGCTCTTGCGGGCCAAGCCCACACCCAGGCTGCGGGATTGGATACGCGATGCGGCGCGCTGCAGCAGGGGCGAGCTTTCGTGCAACCCCTCCAGCAACGCCTCCACAGAGGCCGGCATCGATATCGGGGATGCCGCGGCGGGCCGCGAAAACGGCGTGCGCGGTTCGCGCGCCAGCAGTGCGTTCAGCCTTGCCTCAGCTACGCGCCGTTGCTGCAATAGCCGTTCCCGACGCAGCGCCACCAGGCTCAACTGCGTCTGCGCCTGCAACACGGCGGCTTGCGTGGCCTCGCCCACCGCATAGCGTGCCTCAGTGGCCCGCACCATCTCGCCCAGCAGCACTTCGCTTTCAGCCAGCAGGTCCAGGGCATCCCACACATAGCGAAGCTCCACCCAGGATCGCTGCCATTCGCCCACCAGCGTATTCCACACCTGCTGGTAGGTTTGCTTTTCGGCGCCCGCCTCCACCTCGGCAATCTGATAACGCAGCTTGCGTACGCCGCGCGCGGGGAACTGCTGGGACACCATCAGGCCGGCAGTGGCCATGATGTCCATGCCGATACCTTGAAAGGGAAGCGGCGTGGGCATGCTGCGATAGCTGAGCCCCACCATGGGGTCCGGCAGGCTTCCGGCTTGGGGCGCCCGTTGCCGCGCGGCTTCCAGGTTCTTGCGTGCCGCCTCCAGGGTGGGGCTGTTGGCGGCGAGTTCCGGAATGTAATCCCGCCAATGCGCAGTGGATGCGGCTTCCCGGATTGGGGCCATAGAATCCCCTGCCACGAGCGGCTGCGCCAGGGCAAGCGTCATTGCGCCCACCAGCAACAGCAAAAGGAGAGGCAATGCTCGTCCCATATCGTTCCCTCGGATCTTCAGTAATGACAGTGCGTGGACAGCGGCGGATGCCTTCTGCATCACGCGCGTCCGGTTGGGTGCAGCCCCGCGAACGTGTGGATGCGCGGGAGAAGGAGGGAGCCAGGAGGGAGGGAATCAGATACGCAGCGGCAGTGGGGCCGCGCCTGGAGCGGCGACAGGAAGCCCGGATTGTGGAGAGTCCTCGTGCAAGGCAGCGGCGGAGGGGCGCAACAGAGCGTCTCCCAGGACGCCCGGCGTGGAAGACGCCACGCGGATACTGTCCTGCACATCGCCCGCAGCCTGCCGGGCGTGGTCCTGAGGGTCAGCCGCGAAGCTCACCCAAACACGATGCAGCGCCCACCGGACGCAATCTGATGACGGCTGCCGGGGGCCATCCTGTGGTGCTGACGATGGGGACGGCGTTTCTGCGCTTGCCTTCGTACCCTGGTTCGCTTGCGACTTACGGCAGCAGGCGTGAGCGTCCGGCATTACCGGCGCTGCTTCCGCCTGGAAGCAAATCACCCATCGGCCAGGGAGTGGTAGCGGCATCTGGCAGCCTGCGGACCACTTTTTCAGGTTTGAACTTCAAAGAACCACTTCCTTCAGGCAAACAAACACAGCCTTGGTCACCGGTGTAAACCGCCGTCCGGACCACTCCATTTGGAAGTTGAATGGAAACCGACTTCCGATCATAATCGATTGATGGTTTTCCAACTTTTGCCCGTTCCGCGAAAGGCGCCGTGAAATATCCCACATTCTCGGCCGCAAATTCAGGTGAAAGCCCCGTGATAAAAACCGCGGAGCACATTATCTTGGCATAACCAGCTGTATGGTGGGAAAGTGCGTCACCTGGAGGGGCTTTATATGCTGTCCCAAGTTCAAGTTCTGCGGCACGGGCCAACATTTTGACGCGTGCTTCCGGTGTCGATACTTGCGCATGGCAAATCAGCCCGTAAAACAGGATAGCGTACAGCCGAGTAGCCTGAATGCGGAAACGGGCGAACACCAGACGATCAGCCCATGTTA
>JALOKO010000309.1 GCA_025456495.1 Bryobacterales bacterium
AATGCAAACCCAGAAATCGTAGAACGGATCAGAACCGGATCAATACGGAGCTCTTGCGTTCGGTGGACACGAAGTCTCTTCCCGCAGATGTATTGTGAGCTCATTGGATTGGAGTGGCTCTCGAGTGGGTATCCTTGCTCCACCGCCACCGTTTTGGCGTGCGCAGCTCAGCGTAAAAATCGTTCCATTGTGGAACTAAATTGACAATCCGAGCACCCGCGGTTAGCCTAGTGGTGTGCCGCTCACTCGTTTTGACGAATTGGTCACCCTTGCCGAGGAGCACGATGGATTATTGACCTCGGAGCAGGCCCGGGATGCGGGATTCACTGACTCCGTCTTGTCCAGACTGGCACAGCGCGGCCGGATCGAGCGAACTGCGCGCGGAGTCTACCGCATCCCGTACGTTCCCATCAATCGGTTCTCGCAATACCGCGAAACCGTCCTTTGGGCCCAGGCCCACCGCGGGCCGCAGATGGTTGCGCTATCGCATGAAACAGCATTGGCTGTCTACGACATCTCGGACGCGAATCCGTCCGCCATTCACCTGACGGTACCCAAGTCAGCCCGCCTTCGCCGGGAATCGCCAGCGTCCGTAGTGGTCCACCACGATGACCTTTCCAGTGAGGAAATCAACGTGATCGAAGGGCTACCCGTCACATCCATCGCCAGAATGATTAGTGACCTCTTACGCTCAGGCGGGCGACTCGATCTCATCCGCCAGGCAATCACCGATGCGAGGCGCGAGGGCTACATTTCCGCCGCCGAAACCCAGCGAATTCGAAGAGCGTTCAAACGTCACGTGGATGGGTTGCGGGCATCATGACGCCAAAACCACAGCCAGTGGAACGCCTGGAGAAGAGACTTGCTCGAGTTGCTCGCGAGCATGGCCTGGATCAAGAACGGCTGCGCCGCTGGGTGTCCTTTCTCGCGCTTTGCGGGGTCCTCGAACAGGCAATGCAAGAGCAGATCCTGGGTTCGTACTTCCTCAAGGGCGGAGTCGCAATGGAACTGCGCTTTGCAACTCGAGCCAGAGCCACCAAGGACCTTGACCTCGGATTGGAAGGACCGCGCGGAAGCCGAGTGGACTTATTCCAACGTGCCCTCGGCCTTGGATTCGACGCATTCACTTTTCGACTCAAGGCCCAGACCCGGGATATGGAGCAAGCGGACACCGTGCGAGTGAACGTCGCGGTTGCCTATCGTACCCGCGCCTGGCAAACGATCGAGATCGATTTAGGACCAGCCAGCGGGCAAATGATCGACCTGATCGATCCGCAGGTCGCCGGCCTTGCTGATCTGGGCTTGCCCGTGACTTCGCCGATTCGTTGTCTCGGCATGGCCGAGCAGGTGGCGCAGAAGTTACACGCCTGTACAGCGCCCAACGCAGCGGGGCGAGCCCGCGATGTTCTTGACATCCTGTTGGTGGAGATGCTGCAAGGCTTGGACTATGTGCGCGCGGCGGACGCAGCGCAGCGTGTTTTCGCTGTACGCGCCACACATCCGTTCCCGCCAGCGTTCAATATGCCAACGGAGTGGCGGCCGGAAATCGAGGCCTTGGCCGCTCAACTCGGTATGGCCGAAACGCGTGCGGCTCAAATTGAAGAACGATTCAGCGCAGTATTGCAGCGGATCGCCGAGGCGTTGCCGCGATGAAGCTTGTCGGTCTGAAGAGGGCGAACCGGCCCCATCCAAGGCCGTATCAAAACCGTATCGAAATTCCGTCTGAAGCAAGCAGTAGGCTTAAGGGATCGGCTCTGAGCAGGTGGCCTAACTTGTTGGAAGATATGGAAAATGGTTGGAACCGTTGGGACTATTAGAGCCAGTGCTTCTTCTTCACACGCAGGAGGTCACAGGTTCGAGTCCTGTCGCGCCCACCATGCCCACCTCGGTTGGTTGCCTCTCCTCTGCATCGCTAGCCAGCTTCTCCATGGGAAGATTTGGATTCGCCAATCCACAGTTCGGCGTGACTCAGCGCGCGTACTCGGCAGTCTCCACCGATTGCGCTATGTTGGTAGATGGCGTGCCTGTTGGCCCCGGTTCCGCGTCTCTGGCGCTGGGTACGGTTGGCACTGCGGAAAGCTGGCACTGAGAAAAGCTGGCACTGCGGAATCGTAGCACTGAGGAAAGCTGGTACTGCGGAATCCCGTCGCCTCCAGCGGAAACGCACCCAGTGAAGCGAGGCCGCCTAATCGCTGGGTTGGCATGGCATCCCACCCGTGTACAGATGCCCCTGTCTTGCCGATGAGATGGAAGCTTGCGTCGGTCCCGCGCTTGTGTGAGAGAATACGGGCCGTTGCTGGTCCAAGAAGAATCAGTTCATGTCAACGAAGAATCTTGTCATCGTCGAAAGTCCTACCAAGGCGCGCACCATATCCAAGTTCCTGGCCAAGGACTACGACGTGGTGGCGTCGAACGGCCACATCCGCGACCTTCCCAACAACGCGGCGGAGATTCCCACCAACCTGAAAAAGGAAAGCTGGGCGCGGCTGGGCGTGAACATCGACGACCAGTTTGAAGCGCTCTATGTGGTGCCTAAGGACAAGAAGGACCACGTCAAGCTGCTGAAGGAAAAGCTGAAGGACGCCTCCACCGTTTACCTGGCTACGGACGAGGACCGCGAAGGCGAGTCAATCAGTTGGCACCTGGTGCAGACGTTGAAGCCGAAGGTGCCGGTCCACCGGATGGTGTTTCACGAAATCACCAAGGACGCCATTCTGGAGGCGCTGGCCAACCCGCGGAGCATTGACGAGAACCTGGTGAAGGCGCAGGAGACCCGCCGCATCGTCGACCGCCTTTACGGTTATGAGGTGAGTCCGCTGCTGTGGAAGAAGATGGCGCCCGGCCTCAGCGCTGGACGTGTGCAGAGCGTGGCCGTCCGCCTGCTGGTGGAGCGCGAACGCCAGCGCATCCGCTTCCGGAAGGCTGGCTATTGGGCGCTGAAGGCGAAACTACGCTATGCGAACGGGGACCCGGCCAGTGAATTCGAAGCTGACCTGACGCATGTGGGAGAGCGCCGCATCGCCACCGGCAAGGACTTTGACCCCACCACCGGGCAACTGGCGCCATCGTCGAATTTACTGCGGTTGGAGGCTGAGCAAGCGCTCGCCTTGCAGCGCCGTCTGGAGGCGGGCAATCCGTTGGTGGAGCAGGTGGAAGAAAAGCCCTTCGTCTCCAAACCCAGCGCCCCCTTCGTCACCAGCACGCTGCAGCAGGAGTCTAACCGAAAGCTGCGTCTCTCTGCCCGTCGCACCATGACGGTGGCCCAGCAGTTGTACGAAAACGGCTTCATCACCTACATGCGCACCGATTCGACGACGCTCAGCGAGGAAGCCCTGCGCGCCGCCCGCCAACTGATTGCACGCGACTTCGGCAAGGAGTACCTGCCGGCTGAGCCGCGCAAGTACATCACCAAGGTGAAGAACGCCCAGGAAGCGCACGAGGCCATCCGCCCGGCGGGGAATGCCTTCGTGGCGCCCGATGTCGTGCGCGCTCAATTGGGAGAGGAGGCTTTCCGTCTGTACCAACTCATCTGGCAGCGCACGGTGGCCTGCCAGATGGCCGATGCGCGCGGCACCTATGTGAACGTCACGGTGGCCGAGGGCGAACTGAAGCTGCGCGCCGCCGGCAAAACGATTGAATTCCCAGGCTACCTGCGCGCCTACGTGGAAGGGGCGGACGACCCCGATGCGGAACTTGCTGACCAGGAGCGCGTGCTGCCGAAGATGACCGCCGGACAGCCGCTGCGCAGCCAGCAGGTGGAGGCCCAGGAAAAAATCACGCAAGCAGCGCCACGTTATACCGAAGGCAGCCTGATTAAGGAACTGGAGCGTCTGGGCATCGGTCGCCCCAGCACTTGGGCCACCATTGTCGAACTGGTGCTGAGCCGCTCCTACGCCTTCAAGAAGGGTACGGCGCTGGTGCCTACTTTCGTTGCCATGGCGGTTGTGGGGCTGCTGGAAGAGCATTTCCAAAAGCTGCTGGATTACCAGTTCACGGCCAAACTGGAAGACGACCTGGACGAGATTTCACGCGGAGAGTCCGCCAATAAGGAGTATCTGCAGCACTTCTATTTCGGCAGGGATTTTCCTGGGTTGAAGGGCCTGGTAGAGAGTGGGGAAAAGTCCATTGATCCCCGCATCGCGTGCCGCTTCGTGCCCGCCAGCAGGCCCGAGGATTCCACCTATGAGGTGCGGATTGGCCGTTATGGTCCTTTCCTTACCGATGGCGAACGTCGCGCCGGGTTGCCTGAGGACATGGCTCCCGATGAACTTACGCCGGAGCGTGCCGCCGAACTGCTAAGCCATGCCGCAACCGGCGACGAGCCCATCGGCAAGCATCCGGAAACCGGCGAGCCCGTGTATCTGAAGGCAGGGCGCTTTGGACCCTACGTACAGTTGGGTGATGGCGGTGAGGACAAGAAGCCGAAGATGGCTTCGCTGCTGCCGGGCATGAAGAAGGAGTCAGTGGACCTGGATCAGGCGCTGGCCTTGCTCGCATTGCCTCGCACGGTGGGTCTGCATCCGGAAACCGGGGAAGAGGTGATTGCCAGCAACGGGCGTTTTGGCCCCTTCGTGAAGTCTGGAGCCGAAACCCGCTCAATCCCCATGGACCGGCTGTCACCGCTTACGATCACCCTGGAAGACGCCATGGTGCTGCTGAAGGAGCCGAAGTTCCGCGGCCGGGCCAGCGCCAAGCCGGAACCCTTGCGGGAGATTGGAACCATTCCCGGGACCGAAAAGAAGGTGACTGTGATGACGGGGCGCTACGGCCCCTATGTCACGGACGGGGAAGTGAACGCCACCATCCCCAAGGGAGCCAAGCCAGAGTCAGTCAGCCTGGAAGAGGCGATGCAACTGATTGCGGACCGCGCGGCGAAGATCGCCGCTGAAGGCGGTACGCAAAGGCGCGGTGGGCGGAAGGGCGCGGCCAAGAAGGTGGCAGCGAAGAAAGCACCCGCCAAGAAAGCCGCGAAGAAGGCTGCGGCGAAGAAGGCCGTGAAGGTGGCGGTGCCGGGCTAGCCGGTACCGGCGTCCCTGCATTGGTGGAACCGGACGGGCGGGTTTAGCCGGGAGGGTCTGGACGGTCGGCTTCAGTGCGGCGCATCGGCGCCCGGGGACGCTTCAGCCAGATCCCACTAATCGCGGTCTTTAGGCTCGCCGGTGCGTACCAGAGAAGGCATGCGGATGACGGGAATCAGGCCGCCCTTCGGGGCAGGTTCCGGCGCCTTCAGGTGAAGCGCCATTTCGTGGTTGAGGGTTTCCACGAACTCCTGCATCTGGCGCTGCATCAGTTCCATTTTCTCGCGCATGTTGAGGATGATCTCTACCCCGGCCAGGTTGACGCCAAACTCGCGCGTCAGTTGCAG
>JALOKO010000310.1 GCA_025456495.1 Bryobacterales bacterium
CTGCTACTTCAATGTCGTGGGGCTTCCGGTTTCGCTGGTCTGCCAGCGGATGGCGGATCTCGGGTGGAGCCCACGCGAATGGGACGATGAAGCCCTGCAACCAATGGACGGACGCTAAGGGTTCATTGCAGTTGGTTCGTCCGCGCGGGACACCCGCCCTTGCTCTGCCTGCAGGCGCAGCAACGATCCGGTACGCAGCGTTGCCGTAATGCCCGCCAGATTCGTTACGGCAGGGACGCCCAACTCCCGCAGGATGATGGAGCCGTGTGAGAGGTCGCCGCCGATTTCCACCGCCACGGCCGCTACCAGCCGAAAGGTGGGAATCCATCCGGCGTCAATGGAGCGGGCCACCAGAATGGTGGATTCCGGCTGGAAGCCATCAGGCAATCTCCACGCTGGTTCCTGCAGCACCCACGCACGACCCGTGCGGGTTCCCCGCGAGAGGCCAATCCCGGTCCACGCTCGAAGGGGACTCACGGCGGAACTGGCATCCTGTATCTGCGTCTGATATCGGCGCATGATATCAGGCACCGTTACTGCGACACGGTCCTGCTGCTCTTGCGCGCGCTGCCGCCAGAAGGCCTGCTCAGGCGACCAGCCTATATCCAGTTGGAGACACTCCTCTACACTCAACATCCAGATGTGGTCCCGTGTGGGAAGTTGTCCGTTGGCCTGACAGGCATAAGCCGCCTCAAGGATGGCCTGGCGCAAGTGATGGAAGCGTGTCATGGCGTGATGACGTAGCGATTCACGGGCCTGAATGGCCGCGTCGGCCTGCCTCCAAAGTGGCCTCCACAGCGGCGCATGCCAGGGGCCCCCAGGCGGCGATGGCGAGGAAGGCGCGGGCATCAACAGCACCGGGATGAGGCTTTGCGCATCTTCAAGGAATCGTGGCATGGAAAGGTCACTTTCGTACTTGCCGCGCGTCCCGAAGGCCTTGAACCAGCCGTCCATGGCGGATGCAAAGGGCTCAGCATCGGGGAACTCTCCGCGCTGCAATTGTTCCCGCGCCCCCGGAGTCTGCTCCACGGTGGCGGCCACCATCGCAAGTCGTCGAAACATCTCCGCGCCGTGTGAACGACCTCCGTGGCCCAACACGTGCAGCAGCCCCAAGCGACGTAGGATAGCCAGAGGTCCGCTGATGGCCGCAGTGAGGGCAAACATCTCGCGCACCAGCGTGGTGTAGACGACGGAGGCCTCCAGGCTGAGGCGTTGGAAGCGGTTCTGCGTTACCGGGTCGCCGTTGGCCATTGGCCCGGAGTCAACTAGACCGCTTGGAACGCCTCCGGCTTGGAATTCCCGGGCAACTCGGAGGGCGCGTTTCGGCGCCCTGAGCTGGTCAAGCCCCTGCCTGACGAGGATGGGAACACTGCGCAGCAATCGTCCGGGATGGAACCCGAAGGAGGGTAGTCCAGGGTGGTTGCCAGCGCCGCCAATCGAGTCAGTTACCAGGCGACTGGGCAGGCCCCACATGCGCATCATGTCCAAAAGCAGCGACAGGTTCAGCAGTGGTCGTCCATGCAGCACCTCAATGAAGCGACGTTGGCCAGGCAGACGCGCATCGAACTGACGGTAGTAGCTGAACAGGGAATCAGCGCAGCGGGCAACCAGAGATGTCATGAACCATGAGGGGGGATCGGGCAGAATCTCCCGGTGGTTGGCCATCGTGAAGAAATCGTTGCGGATGGTGGGCCGCGTGATTGCGCGCACCTGCAACAGCCAGCAGACCTTGCCATCATCGGCCCACTCCACATCCCAGTCCTCATCGCCAAAGACGCAACGAACCTTACGCAGCAGGTGCTGCAAGCGAACTTGCCAGGCTGGCAGCGCCTGACCGGGCAGGCTCCATCGTCCGCGCCTTTCCAGTTCGATGCGTTCGGCTGAGGCTTGACCACCCAACATGCGATCGCCCAAGCCTCGAGTGAAGTTCACGAGATCCAGGAACGGATAGTCCTTCTCAACAAAGGCGACGCCCGCATGCTGGGCTTCCACCATCCGCATCAGCATCACATCTCGACGTGGCGATTGAGCAAGACGGGATGCTGAAGCCCACACCCGGCAGAGGGCATCGGCTACCGCGTCCGCGTTATCCGCGGGCACTGCGAGAACGCTGTCGAATTTGCCGGCAAGGCTCTCGTGAGCGGCATCTTCAGCAGAAAAAGCAGACCGGATGGCAAGCGCAGCGGGAGCGTCCTTGGGCAACGTGGCGGCGCTGAGCCCTGGGGCATCGGGAGCAATCAAGCCGCCGTTTTGCCAGATCACCAACCCTTGGCGCTGCAAGTTGCTGAGGTGCTCATCCGGGACCAGCCAGAAAGGGGGAACCGGGATGCCGCGCTTGAGGGCCATGGCGATCATGCGCACCTTGGGGCCAACGCCAACGGGGAGATCGGCTTCGCCTGTCACGCGAAGAACGCGCTGCATCAGGCAGGCTCCCGTGGGCTGGTCGTGGAGGCTACCCGCATGTGGTCCAGGCGACCGAGCGCATCCATGACGACACGGGAATAGTCGGCGGGCGATTCGAGCATGGGGAAATGGTCCCAGTCCGGCACCAGGATTCGTTGGTGTACTGGCACGATGCGGGCAAACACGTCCGCTTGGCCACTGCGCAGCACGCGCTCCTGTTCGCCCCACAACAGGATGGTGGGCACAGCAATAGGACGCAGACTCTGAAACCAGGAGGCGTTGATCCAATCGAAGAGTTGGCCGAAGACGGTACACGCGCGGTACTCGGCAAAGAAGCGTCGCAACACCTCGCGGGGCACGGGACGTCGAAACAGAAGGCGACGCCACAGTGGCGTGAGTAACGGGGCGCCCAGCATCCATTGGGCCATGCGCCGCATGCCCGGTAAGCGCATCAGACGCGGAAACCAGCGGCGTTCCAAATGGGCGCCAACAGGAGCATGCAGAATCACGCCATCCACCATGTGCGGGTAGTGCTGCAGGAACTCGCAGGCAATCGACCCACCGATGCCGTGACCCAACAGATAGCGCGGACGTGGGGTGTCAGCGGCTACTTCGCGTGCAAGCCAATCCGCAAAGCCCTTCAGGCTTTGAATTTTCGGGTCCCGCGGCGTAAAGCCGAAGCCGGGCAGCGTGACGGCGAACAGGGCCAACCCCTCGTGCATGTGCGCCTCCAGCATATGGAAGCGATAGCCACCGCCCCCATTCCCATGAATGGCAATGAGGCTTCCCCGAGGGAGGGTGGACGACGAATCCCTTGGCGCACTGGTCCTCACCCCTGCTTGGATGCGGTGGCGGGGAGAGCGGACGGAGAAAGCGCGCCACGGCGACGGATCTATTGGGCCTTTATGGGGAAGGCTTTGCTCTCTGTGCGCATGGCGCCAAACAGAGTTTGCATGTGCCGCACCACCTCCGGGTGAGTTGCCGCAATGTCATTGTCCTCGTGGATGTCCCGGGACAAATCATAAAGCCGGACCGGTCCTTGATTCCCAGCGCGGATGGCCTTCCAGTTCCCATCGCGAATGGCCTGGCTGAAGCCGCGTTCGTGGAATTCCCAATACATGGGCGGGTGGGGGATTGGCGAGCCGCCGAACAGCGGACCCGCCATGGAGATGCCATCCAGTCCCGCGGGCGTGCGGGCGCCGCCGATGTCCGCGAAGGTGGGTAGCAGGTCCCAAAAGGCCAGGGGCTGGTCACTCACCTGACCCGGTGCGATGGCGCCCGGCATCCAAGCGAGGAATGGAACGCGAATGCCGCCTTCGGTAAGGTCGCGCTTGATGCCTCGCAGCGGTCCGCTGCTTTGGAAGAACTCGGGCTGATAGCCGCCCTCGCGGTGCGGTCCGTTGTCGCTGGAGAAGATCACCAACGTGTTCCGATCCAAGCCCTGTTGCTTGAGTTGGGCCACAATCTCGCCAACCTGCCGGTCCAGGTGGTGCATCATCCCCGCGAATCCACGCATGGGCCGGGGCCAGGCCTCTTCCTTGTAGGGATGCTCGTCGGGGGCCTCCATGCCGTCGCCAGTATCGCGGCCCCGCTCGTTATTTGCGTGGGGAAGCGTGCTGGGCAGGTACAGAAAGAAGGGCTGGCCGGGTGTCTGTTCGGCGAGCCAGGCGAGGGCCTGCTTCTGGATGAGGTCTGGCGCATAGGCGGATGGTTGCTTGCTCCCGTAGGCCACGTTGGCGCCAATGCGTACGGCGACGTCATTGTCCATCAGATGACGCGGGAAGTAGTTGTGCGCCTGGCCCTGGCTAAGGTAGCCATAGAAACGATCAAAACCCTGGCGGGTGGGATAGCCCTCGCGGCCCACAGTGCCCAAGCCCCACTTGCCAAAGATGCCGGTGCGATAGCCCGCCTGCTTCAGCACTTCGGCGACAGTGATGTCGCTATCGGGGATGCCGGGCTCCCCACCCATGTTGCCGCGATAGCTGCAATGGCCGGTGTGCAGCCCGGTCATCAGGGCGCAGCGCGACGGCGAACAGACGGTGCTGCCGGCATAGGCGTTGGTGAAGCGAATGCCCTCAACTGCCAACCGATCAATGTGAGGCGTGGCGAAATTCTTCTGGCCATAGCAACCGATATCGCCGTAGCCCAGGTCGTCGGCGAGGATCAGCACGATATTGGGGCGCGCGGCCGCTTGTTGGGCGGGCGCGAAGCGCGGCAGCGAGACCCCCAGCGCGGACAATGTGCTTGCAGCGAGAAACTGACGGCGATTCATGCGAGGACGTGGCTCCCTGGGCGGCGTGTCATTGGCAACGGACCGCGCTTGAGGGTCATCCTATCGCAAGATCGCGGTTCGGCGTCGCGGATGGATGTCGGAAGAAGAGCGTTGCCCATGGACGGACGACTGGCAACACGGGCCGATCCTGGCAACACGGGCCGATCCTGACGACACTGGCCGATCCTAACGATGCGGGCCGAACTCTAGGGGGTTCGCGTGGCTGTGGTACAAATCGAAAAGGAAAGGGGACAGCGGTGGCGTACGCATACATCGTGGCGGGGTCATTGATGATTGTGTGGGGCGGATCAAAGGCGCGACGCAGCCTGCGGCCCTTTTGCGTGCGGCCCTTCCTGCTCATTACGCAGTGTCCAGATGGCTAAGCTCGTTGTCTCGGGATGTGTCGGTTAAAAACTGTCCGCTCCAGATCAAGATGAAGAGAAGAGAAATAGCAGATCTAACTATGAGATTCAGTAATCAGGACGGCACCAAATCCCTGTTGTTCAATTCTCTTCAAAGTCATCGTAGCACATCGACAGACAAGTAGGAACTAACACAGCTATTATTTAAACTTTGCATCAGTTAATGATTCAATTGCACCTTTTGTCGGTATGTTACATACTCCTGGTGTTATCGCAAAACGAGCGGATCAAAAACTTTTGATACACTATGCAGCTGTCGTACAAA
>JALOKO010000311.1 GCA_025456495.1 Bryobacterales bacterium
ATTCGCGCTTCAAGGGCCAGCGCATTGAGGGCGTCCGTATTCTGGTGACGGAACGGGAACGGGTACGCGCCACCGAGTTGGGCGCGGAGCTAGCAGTGGCCCTGCAGACCCTCTATCCCGGCAAGCTAAACTACCAACGCAACGAGAAGCTCATCGGCCATGGAGCAACGGTGGCTGCTTTCGCCGCCGGGCAGGACCCCCGCTCCATTGTCGTTTCATGGGAAGAGGAAGTGGCTGCGTTCGTGGAGCGCCGGAAGCGCTTCCTGCTGTATCCAGAGCAATAGCGGACGCCCGTGCGGATGCTAGGCCTGGAGCACCGCGGCATCCTTGGCCTTGCGGCTGGAGAGGGTCTCGTTGTTCACCAGGGGCTTGGCCCAGAAACCAATCAGAAGGACGTAGCCGAAGGTGAGATAGAGGAAGCTCATTCCCATGCGCAGGCTGCCGAACTGGTCGCTGATGGCGCCAATGATCACGGGGATGATGGCGCCACCCAGGATTGCCGTGCACAGGATTCCCGCAAGACTGCCGTGATGTTCGCGTACCGAATTCAGCGCCAGAGAGATGATGACGCTCCACATCACGCTGGCGAAAAAGCCCACCATCGGGAGGGCCCAGCGGGCGATATCCACCGGTCCGGCGAGACCTACGGTCAAGCTCAGGATGGCAGCCACTGAGAAGCCCACCAGCACCTTCCGGCTGTCGAAGACCTTCAGCGCGGCTAATCCCAGCAGGCATCCGGCGCTCATCAAGGCCCAGAAGGCGGAAACCGCGTTGGCGCCATCGGTTTGGGGATCCAGGCCGTGGTAGGTGGAAAGGAACTGCGAGGTCCAATTCGCGGCGCCTTGTTCGGAACCCACATAGCAAAAGATGCCAACGAAGTAGGCCCACACCATTGGCCGACGCAGCAGACCCAGATGAGTGGATAACGCCCCCACCTTCTCGTCGTCCTTCAACTCTACCTTGGGAAAACGCGATACCAGCACTACTGCCATCATCACCGCGCAACTGGCGGCGAACACCCAATACACCGATACCCAGGGAAGTGAGTCGGGCACCAGGCTGCTGAGCAGGGTTTGCAGCGGATCGCGGGCTGCGGTGGGCTCAGCGACATACTTGTAGATCTGGGGGCTGACGAAGCCGCCGGCGCCAAATACCAGTTGCCCGATGACTGAGTTGAAGGCGAAGTGTTCCTCGCCGCCAGCCACCCGAAGCAGCGGGTTGATGGCCACCTGAATGATGGCCATCCCGGCCCCGATCAGGAAGAGGGAAGGCAGGGAAACGCCGTAACGCGGGACCAGCGCGAACAGCAGTGCGCCGCCCAACCCAAGCAGAAAAGACAACAGCACCACTCGCTTTTCCTGCCAAAGCTCCACCAGAATGCCACCCGGAATAGAGAGCAGGCCGTAGGCTAGAAAGAACGCGAAAGGCAGCAGCGCCGCCATCTTGTAGCTCACTTCGAAACTCGTGATGATCTCAGGGATGATGGCGCCCATCACGTTGGTGAGCAGCGAGATGACGAAGAAGATCAGAAAAATGAGGGTGATCAGGAACACATCGCGTCTGGCCATAAGCTACCCAGCATAGCGAAATACGCTGGAAGTAGCGGCCGTCGCGCTCTCAGGACAAGCGCGGCGCGGCAGAATCCCGATTCCCTGATGTGGCGCCAGGCATCCACTAACGGGTATGGCATCCCGTCTTGAACTTATCCAGCAGATGCTGGAACAGAAGCCGAATGACACCTTTCTGCTCTATGGCCTGGCCAACGAGTATAAGAATGTTGGCAACCTTCCGAAAGCCCTGGAAACCTATCAGAATTTGATGGAGGCGAACCCGGACTACGTGGCTGCCTACTACCATTGCGGCCAGACCTTCGAGAAGGCGGGCGACGAGACCGCTGCCGCCGAAACCTATGAACGAGGCATGGCCGTGGCGCGGCGCATCGGCGATGCTCATGCGCTTAGCGAACTGCAGGCGGCGCGGGACATCCTGGGCTAGGCCGCTGCGCGCGCTCGACTTGAAAACAAGCGCTCACAAGTTGCCGGCGAACGCTCACAGAGATGAAGAGGGCCGCGCGGGCTTCGGCTTCCCGAAGATCGCGCGGCCCTGGCTTTTGGGGAGGATGCGCCTAGCGCGCCCGAGGCGGAGGCGGCGCAGACATGGCTCCGTCGCCCATGCTCTTCATGACGGTGAGCGCTGTAGCCACCAGACTTCCCGCGTCGGCCAGGTTGGCTGGCAGCACCACGGTGTTCGTGGTCTTGGCGATGTTGCCCAGTTGGGTGATGTACTGCTCAGCCACTCGCAGGTTGACCGCATCCTGGCCACCCGGAGACTGAATGGCTTCGGCGATCCGCCGGATGCCTTCCGCCGTCGCGTTGGCGATGGTGAGAATGGCCTGCCCTTGACCTTCCGCTTCGTTGATCTGCTGTTGGCGCTTGGCTTCGGAGTTCTTGATGGTCTCCTGCTTCACACCTTCCGCCGTGTTGATCTTCGAATCGCGAATTCCCTCTGACTGCAGAATGGCCGCACGCTTTTCGCGCTCGGCGCGCATCTGCTTTTCCATCGCATCCAGCACATCGCGCGGCGGGTTGATGTTCTTGATCTCATAGCGCAATACCTTCACGCCCCAGGGCTCGGATGCCTGGTCGAGTTCCGCCACCACAAAACCATGGATGGTGCTGCGTTCCTCAAAGGTGCGGTCCAGATCGATCTTGCCGATTTCACTGCGCAGTGCTGTTTGCGCAAGCTGGGTGATGGCGAAGACGTAGTTTGAAATGCCGTAGCTGGCGCGCTCCGGGTCAATCACCTTCATATAGATGACGCCATCGACGCCCACCTGCACGTTGTCTTTGGTGATGCAGATCTGCTCAGGGATATCAATGGCCATTTCCTTCAACGTGTGCTTGTAGCGGATCACATCAATGAACGGCGTGAGAATGTGAAAGCCCGCGTGCAAGGTGCCGGCGTAGCGTCCAAGACGCTCCACCACATACGCGCTTTGCTGTGGCACCACCACCGCTGTCTTGGCGATGACAATGATGCCCAGCAGCATCACCACCAGTGCCAGAATCAACAATCCGATTTCCATGTTGTCCTCCTGCTCCTCTTCATTCGATGGGCTCTTTGTGGCCCCTCTGTCGCTCCGGCTACGGCTGTCGCCGCGCTAGATCATGTCTTCCACCATGTCCACGGCGCGCAATTCGCTTACCGTCAAGGTGACGCTGTCTACCTTATCTACCCGCACCCTTGCGCCCTTCGCAATCGCGATGGGGGAGGGGTTACGGGCAGTCCAAGGGCTGCCACGCAGCATCACCTTGCCCACGCCATTGGCGGGGATCTCGTCCATGGCGGTTGCGGTCTCGCCCACCAGACTATCCACAGGCTTGTCCGGCATGTCGCGGGTGAGCAAGCGCCGCATCCATCCGCGCAAGGTCACCAGGGTTAAGCCGGCTACCACAACGAACACCACCGACTGCGACATCAGGCCGTTGGTGAGCCCCAAGCCTGTCGTGATGGCCGTCACGATTGCCCCCACGCCTGTGAAGAACACGAAAAAATCAGTGGGCATCATCATCTCGGCCACTAACAAAAGCAGCCCGATCACCATCCATATCCACCACGCTACCTGGAGTTCATCCATATGTTTCGCGTACCTCCCTAGACATCATACGCTTGCGGGACGAGAATCTTTGCCGTTCGCTGTGAGCGCTGTCCGAAAATGCGACAAAACAACACGGGCCGGATCGCGCTACACTAGATGAAAACGAATTCTCGTTTACGGGGCATACGAAATGCGAAATCGTGATACGCTAAGGCCTATGAAACGCGCGTGCCTACTGCTCACTGTTGTTGTTTTGCTGGCGACCGTGCCCATGGCGTGGGGCCACTACACCTGGCTGGTTCGCACTCATTACAGTTCCGGGGGAGACAAGGCTTTTCTGGAAATCGGAAACGGACACCATTTCCCTGAAAGCGAAGCCGCTCCGAATGTTTCGCATGTGAAGGTGTTTCTGGTGAATGCCAAGGGTGAGCAGAAGTCGCTGCCCTTCCAGGTTTCCGGCAAGGCCTTGGCGATTGAGGCGCCGTTGGCGGGAAAAGAGTTGGCAAGGGTGTATTACGTCCGCGACCGGGGAGTGATGAGCCAGACCGCGGAGGGCTGGAAGGAGGGTGGACGAGACCAACACCCCACCGCCAAGCAAAGCACGAAGATGCTGCAGTATGGCATCGCCTGGGTGGGCTTCCAGGGGAGCGCCATCGGTGCGAAGCCCCTGGGACTGGAACTGGAACTCAACTACGAAACCGGGATGCGCGGGCGCATGGTGCGGGTGATGCGCCAAGGAAAACCAGCGAAGGACATTGCCGTGGTGGCGGTGTTGGGCGAAGACAACGAGATTGAGCTGGGCAAGTCCGACGCGCAGGGCTATGTCAGCGCGGCAAAGGCGCCCGAAGGAAAGGCAGTCCTTTACTCGGCGCGATTTGAAATGCCAGCGACGAAGGGCGCCAACTTCGACAAGTCGTCAATCACCTGCACGCTCTCGGTTCCTGGGAATTAGCGAATGCACATTGCCGATGGAGTGCTTCCGGTTTCATTGTGTATTGGCGGCTATGTGCTGGCGGTAGCGGGAAGTGCGTTGGGCAGTCGCCGGTTGCAGCCGGAAGACGTACCGAGGATGGGGATTCTGGCGGCGGCCACGTTTGTCGCATCGACGGTCCACTTTCCGGTAGCGGGAACCTCCTTGCATTTCGGACTGTTCGGCTTGCTGGGCATCCTGTTGGGCAAGCGCGCCCTTCCGGTGAGCCTGGCGGTGCTGCTGGTGCAGGCGTTCCTGTTTCAACATGGCGGATTCCTTACGCTGGGTGTGAACACGTTGAATATGGGCCTGGGCGCGATGGCTGGCTATGCGGTATGGCGTCTTCACTGGATTCCTGTCGCGTTGCGCGCGGGCATGGCGGGCTTTGTGGGCATGTTTGCGCCGGCCTTGATGGTGATTCTGGAATTTCAACTGGCGGGCTACGGACGCAGCCTGTTGTTGCTGGCTGGAGCCTACGCGGTGCTGGCTGCCGTGGAAGGCGGGTTCACGGGGCTGGTGGTTTCGTTCCTGATGAAGGCGCGTCCGGAAATGCTGCGGTTACCGGTGATGGCCGCGGAACTGGTGGGAAGTGCAAGCGCCACGAACCCGCCCCTCAACCGCGGCGCCGGGCAGGAACTGTAGGGGTGGCCGCCAGCAATCCTACCTGCGACCGTCGGAAACGGTAGACCCATGAAGGAGTAGCCATGCGAACGTTCAGTGCCCCATGCCAATGGGCGACGCCGATCTTCTGCGCACTGTGGATGGCGGCAGTGCTCCCACTTGCCGCG
>JALOKO010000015.1 GCA_025456495.1 Bryobacterales bacterium
CCCGGCACGCTGGATACCTCACTCGTGAGGTCTTGGAAAAACCTTGGCGTAAACCGCGTCAGCCTGGGCGTGCAGAGCTTCGTGGACAAGGAACTGCGGCAGACCGGACGACGGCACAACGCGGAGATAGTGGCCGCCGAGTGCGCGCTGCTGCGAGCGGAAGGGATTTCCAACTTCAATGTCGATTTGATTGCCGGACTGCCTTTCCAGACGGCGGACACTTGGCGGAAGTCCCTGGACTGGGTACAGCGCATCGCGCCGCCGCACGTGAGCGTGTACATGCTGGAGGTGGACGAGGACAGCCGTCTGGGATTGGAAATCCTGGGGCAGGGCGGCCGCTATGGGGCGGGGGCGGTTCCCACCGACGAACGGATCACGGCCAACTACCTGGAGGCTGTGGAGGCGCTCACCGCGATGGGCATTCCGCGCTACGAGATCTCGAACTTCGCGCGGCCAGGTTTTGAGAGTGCCCATAACCTGAAGTATTGGCGGATGCAGCCCTACCTGGGCTTTGGGGTGGATGCGCACTCCTGCGATGGTGGGCAGCGGTGGGGCAATCGGGATGAGCTGGACGCGTACTGCGTCGCGATGGAAGCGGGTGAGTCCCCGGCTGAAGCGCTGACGGCGGTGCGCCCCACGGAGGAGGGTTTCTTCACCGGGTTGCGCCTGGACGCGGGCATTGCCTGGCCGATCAGTGGCATCTCTGCCGGCGTGGGCGAGGCCATCGAAGCCCGCATCCGGCAGGGCTTGCTGGAGGTGCGCGACGGCAGACTGCGGCTGAGCGCGCACGGCGTGCTGCTGTCGAACGAGGTGTTCGCCGACTTCCTGGATTGCGATGTACTGGCGGCTGGGTAGCGGCCCGGTAGAGCGTTGTCGGCCTTCCGGTTCAAACAAGAAACGAGCCCTTGCCGGGATGGTCTGGCAAGGGCTCGTTTCGGTTTGCAGAGGCGCTTTGGCGGGTTAGCCGGCCTGGGTGTCGCCCAGGCTTACCAGACCCATCGCGCCCAAAGATCCGCTTTGGCGGGCGTGGGCTTCCAGGGCCAGGGGTGGCAGTTCCAGGGAGGGCATTTCCTTGGCGCGGAACAGACCGCGGGTGTAGCGGGCAATCAGGCGCGCCATCCGGTTGGCCTTTTCGCGACGGGCGCTATCGGTGCTGATGCCGGTGTTGGCGTACATCTGCCGGTAGAGCTTGGAGATGAGGACAAAGGCCACGCGCGCCTTGAGGGACTTCACGCAGTTGGAGCGCTTCCAGATCTCGCCCCAGCTGTAGAACTGGTCCCACACCTTCTGGGTGCGTTCACGGATCTCGTCGGTGCTCATCGTCGGGTGCGGCGTGAACATCTTGGGACGAACTTCGTGGGGGATGCGCCAGTAGCGGGTGATGGGAACCCCTTGAACCTCAGGGACATTGCCGTTGAAGGCCTTTTCCCAGCGCTGGAAATCGACGGTGCCGGGGAAGGGGGTCATCATCACGAACTGGGCAAAGGTGAGGTCAGCCTTGCTGGCCAGCTCAAAGGTTGCCTGGAAGGTGTCTTCCCGATCCGTGGGCAGGCCGAAGATGAAGGAGCCCAGGACGTGGACGCCATGCTCCCGGAAGGTCTTCAGCCGCTTGACGAGGTTGTCGCCAGCGAGGTTGAAGTCTTTGAAAACGGCCTTGAGCCCGGCTTCCGTTACGGCTTCCACGCCAACCAGGGCGCCCTTGATGCGGGCATGGCGCATGGCGTCAAGGAACTCAGTGTCCTCGGCGGCTTCCATGGTGATCTGGGTGAAGAAAACCATGTCGCCGGGGAGTTCCGACAACTGTTCCATCAAGTCAAAGCGTTCCTGGCGAAGGCGGGTGAGTTCGGCGACGCGAGCCTCATTGCCCTGCTTCTCAGCAAGAGCGATATCGGTGACGGTGACGGGATAGAAGTTATCGTCGGCGAGGGCGATGAAGCGGTAGCCAAGCCGACGCAGTTCGACGATTTCCTCAATCACGGGGAAGTTGCCGCGCTGGCGGGGCTTCTGGCCGTCGGTGCGCCAGACGCTGCAGAAGCTGCAGTGCTTGGGGCAGCCGCGGACGGTTTGGACGCTGGCCCACATGTAGCCCTTGGGGGGCATGAGGTCCCAACGCGCTTTGCGGAACGAAGTGGCCTCAACCCGGCCACCGTCGTACTCTTCTTTGGGATTGCCAGCCACGCAATCGCGAATGACCTGGCCCCACACTTCGTCGCCATCGCCTTTGACGATGACATGGGCGCCGCCCAAGTCGCGCGGCTCATCTGGAAACAGCGTGGCGTGAATGCCGCCATAGACCACCCAAGCGCCGCGTTCGCGCGCCATCAGGCCTACGGCCAGGCCGCGCATGGCGTTGCCGGTGTGAATGCCGATACCCACCACGTCGCCGGCTTGCACCTGCGAGATGTCAATCTGTTCCAGGGTCTCGTCAACGATGTTAGGGTCTCCGAATTCGGAAGGAGTACATCCGGCCAGGACGTACAACCATCGCGGAGTGATGACTCCCACCCCGAACGACATGTCGCTGGGGTTAACCAAGTGAACACGCATGCAGATCCTCTCCAAACTGCGGCTAGATCCTACGTGACGATGAACAGGACGAAGCCGGCTCAAGGATCACGAGATTAGAGGATATCACCGTCGGGATGCAAGCCCAAGGGAATCCAGGTCAACGGAGCAAATCAGCAGGCGGAAGGTGACAATCGGATCCTCAACGGAGGCAGCGCGGGGAAACCGCGCGCGCGCCGGTTGGGCGGACACCAGGCCTGCGGGTCAAGGCAGATCCACGGGATAGCCGGCCGCTTCATCGTCCAGCACCAGAACCCAATCCTGACCGCGCCCCGCGGTGGGGGGCGTGTAGGTCTGAAAGCCTTTGGTGTCTCCGACGTGGATGGGATAGAGCACGCCGTAGCGCGGGTCGTACCAGCTTTCGCGAACACGATCACCGCGTAAGCGCCGTTGGTCGAGCGTGAAGGGCTGGCCTTCGGGGGAGTAAACGAAGGCAAAGCTGCCGTCGGTGGCAAGGGCGGCGCGGACCTTGGCGGCGCCATCGCGGGGTCCGCTGGCGATCCAATCCTGTGCGGGTTGCAGATGCTGCCAGGGCCGGGATTCGTAGAGCTTGCGCAGGTGCCCCATCTGGAAAGCTCCGGGGTGGTGGATGGCTTTGGTCCAGGGAGCGTTGGCGCCAAATTGCGGGGGTCTGCCGGGCAGCCACATTTGCCAGATGCTGTTGTTGCCGTAGGTGTGGCCGCATGCTCCGGCGAGCATGGCCCACCAGGCGGCGGCGCGGGCCTCCACGTCATCAAAGCGGAGCAGGCGGTTGTGGTCGCGCAGGTAGAAGCCCACTTGGATGCCCTCATAGCGGGGCTCGCCGTCCAGAGTGGGGCGGGTGGGGCTCAACTTGCGATCGTGTTCGATGTAGAGGCCCGTATCGTGGCCGAGGGCGGCGTGGGAGCTTTGGGACATGTGGAAGTCCAGCCAGCCTGCGTCCTGGAGAAAGGTGCTCGACAGGCCGGGTCCGCGCGGATGGAAGGTGATGAGATGGCGGCCACCGTCGCCTTCGCGGAGGCCCGCGGCGAGGGCGTCAATGACGGCGCGCTCGTCGGGGGCAGTGGGATTATCGTCGCCCCCCAGAATCCAGATGATGGGTTTGTCGCGGTAGCGTTTGCCCAGGAAGACGCCGTAGGCTCTGGCGGTGGCGCTGGTGAAGATCGGGGGCCGGTCGGGGTTGCGCCGTTTCCAGTGGTTGCCCCAGGTGGGCAGAAAGCCGACGAAGAGGCCGAGTTCCTGGGCCTTGTTGACGACGAAATCGACGTGCTGGAAATAGTCCTCGTTGGGGGTGGAGGGGTTGTCGCCCAGGAAGGCCTGGTGGCGGTAGGCGTTGGCGGCGCTGACGCCATCGAAGAGAGAGAGGGCGGAGGCTTGGATGACGGTAAAGCCTTTATCGGCGCGGTCCTTGAGGTAGAGTTCGGCTTCGGCGCGGGTGGAGCGGACAAACAACATCCAGGCGGTATCGCCCAGGTAGAGGAAGGGCTTGCCGTCCGGCCGTTCCAAGGTGTGGCCATCCTGGGAGACACGCAGGCTGCGAGCGGGCGATGAGGGCTGCGGTTGGGCGGTGGCGATGGTGGGCGGCAGGTGGGCCAACGCCAGCAGAACCAATCCCAACGGGACGCGAAGAAAGATGGTGGCTGTCATCTCGCCCCTTATTCTACGCCCGGGTTGGGCGGCGTCGCAGGCGGTGAGCGCGGGGGCCGGGGTGAGTTACAGAGATTGCAGGGCGGAGGGGCGCCAGCGGGAGAGGCGGCGGTGTAGGGTCTGGGCTCGGGCGACGTCGAGGAGGATCTGCGATTTCAGCGCCTCGGGGCTGTCGAAGCGGCGTTCGTCGCGAAGGCGGTGGAGGAAGTCCAGGTGCATGGCGGCGGGCGTTGCGGGCAGGGGGCCGAGGACGAAGGTCTCGATGCTGCGTTCGGGGTGGCCGTCCTTGAAGGTGGGGCGGAGCCCGATGTTGGTGATGCCGGGCAGAAGGGTTCCGGTGTCGGCATCCAGGACGCGGGTAACGTAGACGCCGTCGGCGGGCAGCAGGGTGGAGGGCGGTGCGAGGTTGAGGGTGGGCACCGTCTGCTTGCTGCCGACGCCTCGACCGGAGATGACCGGCCCGGAGAGGCGCAAGGGGCGACCCAGCAGGCGGGCGGCCAAAAGCACCTGGCCTTCACGGATCAACTGGCGGATTTGCGAACTGCTGAGGGGGAGGCGGCGGTGGGTGAGCAGCGGCACGCAGGTGAGGGCAAAGCCATGTTGCTGGCCAAGGTCAGCGAGGGTGGTCGCATCGCCCTGCTGTCCGTGCCCAAAGCGGAAATTGGCGCCGATGGCGATATGCCGCGCCTGGAGACGTTGGAGCAGGACGCCGGTGACGAATTCGACGGGGTGAAGGCGGCTGAGGGCTTCGTCGAAGCGTAGCACCAACACTTCGGCGGCGCCGGCCTGGTGGAGGAGGCGGATGCGCTCGTCCAGAGAAATAAGGGGCTGGGGGGCGCGCTGCGGGGCCACCACCACGGCTGGATGCGGGTGGAAGGTGAGCGCGCAGCGGGGGGCTGCGTGGAGCAGGGCCGGTTCGGCCAGCGCAGCCAGTAACTGCTGATGGCCGCGATGGACGCCGTCGAAGTTCCCGATGGCCAACACGCGGGGGTGAGCAGGAACGGCGTCGAGAGCGTCCAGGGACAGCACAGGGGGATGGTGTGTCATGCGATAGGGGGGACGGCGGACGGCTCCTCTGCGGGAACTTCCCAACAGGACTGCAGCCTCAGCCCGTCATAGGCCAGGCGCACGTTGGGTGGGAGGGTGTCCTCAGTGTGCGCGTGGGGCAAATCGTGCGAAATATGGGTGAAGAAGGCGCGCTTGGGGCGGAGCATTTCCACGAGGCGCAGGCTTTCCTCGACGGTGGAGTGCATGGGATGGGGACGGTGGCGAAGGGCGTCGAGAAACAGGATATCCAGGTTGCGCAACATGGCCAGCGAGGGCTCCGGGACGGCGTTGAAATCAGTAAGGTAAGCGACGTTGCCAAAGCGAAAGCCGGTGCAGGGCAGATTGCCGTGGACAACCGGGATGGGCAGGAAGTGGATGCCGTGAATCCAGATGGCCTCACCGTTGATTTCGTGAGTTTCGATTCTGGGCCGCGAGGAGAGGGACTTGGCGCCGTTGAAGGCGTAGGAAAAGGTGTGGCGGATGGTGGCGAGGGTATCGGGTGAGGCGTAGATGGGCACGCTGCCGCCGGAATGGAAGTTGAAGGGGCGGACGTCATCCAGGCCAAGAATGTGGTCAGCGTGGCTGTGGGTGTAGAGGACCGCGTCCAGGCGCTTCATTCCAGCGCGCAAGGCCTGCTGGCGGAGGTCAGGGCCGGTATCGATGAGCACTTCATAGCCCTCGAAGCGGACGAGGAGGCTGGGGCGGAGACGCTGGTCGCGCGGGTCAGCCGACAGGCAAACCGGGCAGGTGCAACCGATCATGGGAACGCCCGTGCTGGTGCCGGAGCCCAGCACTTCCACGTCGATGCATGTTTCGCGCATGGCGGTCATGCGGTTAACCGGCGGGCGGCGCGCTGGAGGTGGAATCCGCCGAGACCTGCACAAAGCGGAAGCGGAGGTCAGTGAGAGAGTTCTCCAACAGCAGCCGTTCCTGGAGGCTGAGGTTACCTTGGGTCTTCTGCTGCAACATGGCCAGAAGGTCAATGGTGTGACGGGCGATGGGCAGGTTGGGCTGCGAGGGTTTTTCGGGGTCCAGGTGCAACAGACCCAACTGGAGTTGCGCCTGAGTGGTGAGAGAGTACACGAGGAAGCTGAAGTCGGCTGGCGGGACAGGGAAGTCCTCGGGCGCGCTTTCGGGGAACGGGACGGGATCGAGGGGTGTTTGTTCGCTCATAGGGATGGGAAAGATCCAAGCCCCATTTTAGCGCGGGGTGAGCCGGGGTGCAGTGAGCGCGGAGTCGGCGCCCATGCTGGGATGTTGCGGTACTGGGACGTTGCGGTACTGGGACGTTGCGGTCTGGGATGTTGCGGTAACGGGACCTTGCGGTGCTGGTGCCTGCCAGTGGCGCGGCGGGCGGTGTGCTGAAGGGAAGGGAAGCGGTGGGCAAGCCACCACACCGCGGTGGCGTGGCGACTTGCCCGGAGGGTGGCCTTATCGAACCTGATCAGGCCTGATGGTTCGGGGTTAGAAGGTGAGCTTCAACCCCAATTGCAGGCTGCGCGCGTTGGTCCGGGTGGCGTTGATGACGCCGTGGTTCGGGGAACCCAGTTGGATGCCGGGGTCCTGGAAGTTGGCGCGGTTGATGACGTTGAAGCTCTCCGCACGGAACTGCAGGCGGAAGCGCTCAAGGAAATCGAAATTGCGGATGAGTGAGACATCCATGTTGAACAGACCCGGGCCGCGCATGATGGTGCGGGAGGCGTTGCCGAAGGCAAACGGAGCGGGCGCGGCAAGGGCGCTGGTATCGAACCAGCGGGCGGTGGTGCGCTGGTCGCCAGGCAAGGTGGGATCGCGGAGAACGTCCGCGCGCAAAGCCCCCGGATTAAAGCAGTTGCAGGTGTTGTTGAGGACAGTGGCGCCGATGGGAGCGCCACCCTGCAGCACCGTGATGACGCCAAAGCTCCAGCCACGAATCAGTAGGTTCCTCCCGGGCAGTTCGTAGACGCCGGACGCGGAAAGCCGATGCCGGACGTCGTTGCCGGAGAGCGCCTTTTCCGCGCGCAGGTCGTACACGTTCTGGATACCGCCCGAGGGTGCGCCGGTTTCAAAGCCAGTGGCCACATCGTCAATGAACTTGCTGAAGGTGTAGTTAGCCAGGAAGTTCATGCGGTTGGTGAAGCGCTTTTCGAGCTTTGCGTTGAAGGCATGGTAGCTGGAGTTGCCCCAGAACGGATTGATGAGGGTGACGTTGCCGAACTGGGCGAAGGGACGGCGGATTTGGGCATTGCCGACCGCCATTTGGTCAACAGGCACCTGGTTGATGCTGGTGTTGGGTCCGTTGAGTTTGCGTCCAACGTTGCCGGTGTAGGTGAGTTCGGCCAGGGTACTGAAGGCCATTTCCCGCTGGATGGTGAAATTCCATTGCTGGGTATAGCCCAGTTGGCGCTCAAAGTCGTGGAATTCGGGCGAGAACTGGATGGGTCGTCCGAATGGAACCGCGCCAAAGCCCTGGCCACGATTGGAAGCGGTTTGAGTGGCGGGCAGGCCGTCGCGCAGAAGAAAGGGGGCGGTGATGCCGTTGTCTGGAGTTTGGAAGTTTCCGGCGGTTTCGAAGCTGGCGCTGGCGGTATTGGAACCGGGCAGCGGTGGTCCGAAGAAGATGCCGAAGCTGGAACGGATGACGGTCTTTTCGTCGCCGAATGGTTTCCAGGCGAAGCCGATACGCGGGGCGAAATTGTTCCAATCGCCGGCGTAGACGTTACGCCCCAACCCGTCCAGGCTGGCGAAGGTGACTACGCCGGGGGTGCCGGAAACGGGATTGATGGTGGCTCGATCGAAGCCACTTTGACGGTCGTTGGCGTCAATGCGCGGGGTGTGCGTTTCCCAGCGGAGCCCGACGTTGATGGTGAGGTTGCGTGTGGCCTTCCAATCCTCCTGGATGAACAGGCCGTAGTAGATGGAGGAGCGGTCCAGCGCATCCGTTTCACGAATGCTGCCGCCCGTGGGGAAGCCCATCAGCATACTGGCCAAGCCATTGCCGCTGCCAGCCACGCCCACGCGTGCCGTGGGTTGGACGCCAAAAGTAAATACTCCAGACGCACTGGGGAACCAGCTATCGACGTTTCGGCCATAGCGGACCTCACCTCCAAACTTCACTGAGTGGCTGCCCTTGAACCAGGAGACCACGTTCACGAAGTGGTGGTCCCAGATGGGGCGTTGCAGGCGTTCATGGTTCGTATTGCCGAGCGAAACAAAGCCAGCGGGGTTGACGCGCGGGAAGGCACGGTCACTCACGCCAAGCAGGCCAAGTTGGGTAGGCCAGCCTTCGCCAAGCCCGGCGCTCTGAAAATGGAAGCGGCGGGGCTGGAAGTTCACGCGCAGGTCGTTGATGAGCGACGAGTTGAACTGGTGTATGTGTTCCGTCAGGAAGCTGTAGGCACGGCGGTCCTGAGTGTTGGCGTTCGGGTCAGCCGCGGCGGTGGGGAAGACCGCCGTGGAGAAGGTGGGGAAGTCATGGATGACGAAGCGATGCGAGATGCGGTCGCGCTCGCTGAAGACGTGGTCTACCTTTCCCGTGGTGGTGGTGATGTTCAGCGCGTTGGTGGCGTTGCCGACGAAATTGTTGGCGCCCTGGAGATTGGAGGGCGCCTGGTTCGGAGTAGGGAAGAAACCTGCCAGCGCGACGCCAACGGGGTCCATACGGGACCTTGGAATGATGTTGTTGGCGAACTGCATACGCGGGTTGGTGAATGGATCAAAGACCTGCTGAAGATTCCCATTGTTCAACAGACTCTGGCTGAAATCGCCGTCCCGCTGGAGTTGGGTGGGGACGGTGAGGTTGCGCACGACGCCGATGCGCTGGCGCTGGAACTCCGTGGAGATGAAGAAGAAGCTGCGGTTGCGGCCATCGTAGAGCTTGGGGATGAAGATGGGTCCGCCAAGTGTACCGCCGAAGACGTTCCAGCGCAGGGGTGGCCGGGTGGCGGCGAAGAAGTTGCGGGCGTCCAGTTTTTCGTTACGGAAGTACTCATATAGGCCGCCCTTGAGCTGGTTGGTGCCAGAGCGGGTGGTGGTGAGCACCACACCGGAGGAGGAGTTTCCGTATTCAGCGGAGTAGCCGTTCTGCAGGACCTTGATTTCCTGGACGGCTTCGACGGGCGGGTTGAAAAGGGCTTGCGGATTTTCCAGGGCCACATTGGATGCGTTGACGCCATCCAGCATCCACTGCTGTTGATCCGCACGGCCGCCCGCAATGGAGACACGGGGGCGGATGACATCGCCCTGGACGAAGACGGCGTTGCCCATCAGACCCAGCAACTCGCCAACGCGACGTCCGTTGAGCGGCATGTCGGAAATCGTACGGTTTTCGATGAGCTGGCCGACGGTGGCCGATTCGGTATCCAGCATGGGGGCGCTGCTATCGACGGTGACGGTGGTGCTGACTTCACCGACAGTGAGGGTAAGATCCACGCGGGCGATGCGACCCAGCTCCACCACGATCTGGGGGCGGACCTGGTTCTGAAATCCAGGCGCGCTCACTTCCAGGCGATAGGACCCGGAGGGCAGATAGCTGAAGGTGTACTCGCCGCCAGTATTGGCGATGGCGGTTTGGATAATGCCGGTGGCGGTGTTTGTGAGGGTGAGTTGGGCGCCGGCGACGCGGGCCTCAGTGGGGTCCACCACAATGCCGGTGATGGATCCTCCCGATGAGGATTGGGCGAAGGCGAGCGGGCAGGCCAAACCAAGAAATAGGATTAGAAACAGCAGGGGTTGCAGGAGCCGGAGTTGGGAGCCTTGATCGCTGACCCAAGCCCCGGAAAAGGTGTTTACCTGAAGCAATCGCATGGCGCGCACGATATCACAGTGGCTTGCCCGGAGCAAGGATTTGTTGGCGGCGCAAGCGCGGTGGCGGGCGGCCTTCCAGCAACGCTGTAGGCAACCGACGCATGCCGTCAGGAGGCGGCGCTGGGCGCGAACAGCACGCAGACCGGGGTGTCCACAGCTACCGATTGGCCGGTGTAGGTGGGCATGCCGGTGGAGGCGTCGATGCGAAAGACCGTCAGGTTGCCGGAGTTCTGGTTGGCGGCGATCAGCCATTCCCCGCCACCGTGCACGGCGAAGTTGCGGGGTGACTTGCCTTCCGTGGAGACATGGCCGGTAAGAGTCATGCCGCCGGTATCGGGGTCGAGGGCGAAGACGGCCAGCGAATCGTGTCCGCGATTGGAGCCGTAGAGCACTTTGCCGTTGGGATGCAGCGCGATCTCCGCAGTGGTGCTTTCTTCGGCATAGCCCGCGGGGAGGGTGGAGACGGTGTGGGCCTGGGTCCAGACTCCGGTTTGTGGGTGGATGGCAAAGGAGGTGATGGTGGAGTTCAGTTCGTTGATGACGAAGGCTAATGGCTGGGAGGGGTGGGTGATGACATGGCGCGGACCGGCACCCGGAGCGAGGGCGGCAAAGGGCTGGGTGGGCCAAGGGGTGAGGCTGCCATCGGCTTCGATCCGAAAGTGAAGGACCCGATCAATACCGAGGTCAGCGACATGCGCGATGAGCTCGGCGCCCACCGGACGGATGGCGATGCCGTGGGCGTGGGGACCCTTCTGGCGACGTTCATTGGGTCCGCTGCCCTCGTGCTGGACGAAGCCGGAGGCTTGCGACAATTCGCCGTCCGGGGCAATGCGATAGCTGGCTGTACTGCCACCGCCGTAGTTGGCAACTACCACGAATTTCCCGCTGGGGCTTGGCAGCAGGTGGCATGGGCCGCCACCCTTTGAGGAAACGGCGTTGAGGGGGCGGAGGGCGCCGGATGCGGGCGTGAGGGCAAAGGCGGAGACCGAGCCGCCCTTCTCGCCCTGAAACTCGGGTAGCTCACCCACGGCATAGAGGTAGCGATTGTTGGGATGAAGGGCGAGGAAGGATGGGTTCTCAGTCTGGGCTGCCAGCGAGGGTTCCCCTAGAACACCGGTTTGGGAGTTGAAGGGAAGCCGGTAGATGCCCTTGGAGGCGCCCCTGGTATACGGGCCGACGTAGACCCAGTCGGACGGGGCCGCTGGGGTTGGGCCTCCGCAAGAGACCATCGATAGCAGGGAAGCGGCCGGGGCGGCCGCTACGGTGGAGGCAACTGTGCGGGAGAGAAGCGTGCGGCGGCTAATGGGGCTCGGCATGCCGCTATTATATGCACGGCCCAAGAAAAGGAAACGGCCGTGTAAGGAGAATGACCACAATGAAAACGGAACGTGTACCGTAGTAGCAGTGGGGCTGTACTTGCGCAACGCGCGGGGCGGCTGGAAATGGCGGGCTGGGGAGGGCGCTTGGAAACACTACAGTTGATTGCGTCGGCCACCGGGTTGGGCGTGCTAGCTGGGGTGCGGCTGTACCTGACGGTGCTGTGCCTGGGGCTGGCGGTGCGCTTTGAGTGGCTGCAACTGGGGGAATCGTTCTCGCAGTTGCAGGTGCTGGGAAACTGGTGGGTGATTGGCTTTGCGTCGGTGGCAGTGTTGCTGGAATTCTTTGCCGACAAGATTCCGTGGCTGGATTCGGCCTGGGACAGCGTGCATACCTTCATCCGTCCGGTGGGCGCGGCGCTGTTGAGTGTGGCGGCCTTCGACAGTATCGACCCCGGCATGCGTACGATTCTGGTGCTGCTGACCGGTGGGGCGGCGCTGGGCAGCCACTCCGCTAAGGCGGCGACGCGGGTGGCGGTGAACCATAGCCCGGAGCCTTTCTCGAACGTGGCAATGAGCCTGGCGGGCGATGTGGCCGTGCCGGTGAGCCTGTGGCTGTTGATGGAGCATCCGTTGGTGGTGGGCGGCGCGGCGCTGGCCTTCCTGTTGGCCATGCTGATGGTGGCCCCGCTGGTGTATCGAATGCTGCGGGTGAACCTGATTGCTATCCGGAGTTGCCTGGGCGTGTGGTTTGGCTCGGGCGAGGCGCCCACGGATGCGCCGATCTCCCTGGCCGACCTACAGACGCAAGCAGCGGTGGAACTGCCGGAGCCGTACGCGCGTAAGCTGCGCGAGAAATACGGGCACGCGGAGGGCTTCGCGCTATATGGCGTCTTCCGGCGTGGTGCGGGGAAGCTGCGCAACCGGGTGGGCTACTTATGCGTGTTGCCCGACCGCTTTGTGCTGATGGCGCGGCGTCCGTGGGGGATGGCGCTGCAGGAGTTGCCGCATGAGACAGTTGGCGACCTGCGATTCGAAGAGCGCTTCCTGATGGACGGGCTACGCGTGCGGCAGGGCGAAGGGGAACTGTCCATGGATTTGTTCAAAGAACCCAGCGGCGGAGGCAAACGGCTGGCCAGCGCCTGGACGTTGGCCAAGGCGACGGCATAGCGGGCAGGGGCGCGCCAGGCTGGGTGGCAGTGCGGAGGCTAGTCCTTCGGCTGCATCGAGGGCCAATGAGGCTTGCGATTCTCGGCAATCGCGGCCTGACCTTCCAGAAAGTCTGGATGGGCGAACCAACCGGTGCGGATCTGCTGGGCAAGCAGGCCTGCCTCAGTCCAGGATTTGCCGCGGGTCTGGTGAACGAAGTCCAGGCCGCGCCGGATGGCGTCGGGGCTGGCGTTGGCCAACAACTGCAGAGTGCCCTCCACGCGATCCTCGAGTTCCACGGGAATGGAAACGGCGTGGATCAGGCCGTACTGCAGCGCTTCATTGGTGCCGAACATGCGACCGGTGAGAGCAAGTTCCAGGGCTCTGCGCTCTCCCATGGCAAGGGTGAGACTGCGGAAGATCATGAAGGGCCAGTTGGCGCCACGAATCTCCGTGAGACCGAAGCTGCTGCCCTGGGCGGCGATCACCAGATGGGAGTTGCACAGCAGGCCCACGCCCGCACCCGCCACCATCCCCTGCACCTCACACAGGATGGGTGTGGTGATTTTGCTGCCCACGGTGAAGAGTTCTTCGTGGATCCAGCCGAGTTCGGCGGCCTCCGGGCGAGAAAGCTCGCGGGGGTCCATGCCGGCGCAAAAGATGGGGCCGTTGGCGGCAAGGTGGATGACGCCAACGTCGGGGTCACCATCAGCGTCCTGCAGCGCGCCCACCAAAGTGCGGCACATGGCGAAGGTGAGCTGGTTGCGGGTATCCGGCGAATTCAGTGTCAGGCGCTGGATGCGGCCGGTACGCGAGTTGAGGATGGGTTCGGACATGATGTCTCTTGCTATCGATCAGGCCTGTGTCGCGGGGCTGAGAGATCTAGGGTGCGTGGCCACGTAGTGTCGCAGGTAATGGCCGAACGCCGCATGCCAGGCGGCGACGAAAGTCGCATCCTGCTTCAGGGCGCGGCCTTCAATCGAATGCACAGCCAACACATCGCGGGTGGTGGAGGTGATGAAGACGGCGTCGGCGTGATGGAGGTCAGCGACGGTGAGGGCGGCCTCGCGAACATGGTAGTCGTCCACGGTGATGGAGCCATCCACCAACAACTGGCGGGTGACCCCGGGCAGGCATCCGGCGCTGAGCGGCGGCGTGATGACCTCGCGGCCGAACTTGGCAAAGACGTTGGCGGAGGTGCATTCGCTGATGTCGCCATGCTCGTTCAGCAGTAGCACTTCATCGAAGCCGCGGGCGATGGCGCGCTCCAGCCAGACGAGGTTCATGCTCCAGGCCAGTACCTTGGCGCCGACGAACTCGCAGGCAGCGAAGCGGGCGTGGGGCTGCACGCCCAGGGTGACACTGCTTCCCCAATCCTTGAGGGAGGTGGAGAAGGCGATCAGCTCGCTTTCGGGCCGCGGGGCGCTGCCCTGCCACATGCCGCCATGATTGCGCAGGGCCACCACACGGACGGTGGCTTCCTGGGTCTGGTTGGCATCCAGCAGGCGGTGGAGACGGGCCTCCATTTCTTCTTCCGTGCAGGGCATGGCCACATGCAGGGCCTGGGCGTCCTTGGCCATGCGCAGCCAGTGGCGATGGAACTCAAAAAGGACGCCATCGCTGGCGCGCAGCGTGCTGAAGACGCCCCAGCCGTTCATCAAACCCACCTGTCCGGCGCTGAGGACCGGTTCTGTATGCGGCAGGATGGCGTCGCCATGCAGCATGAAGGGATGCATCTCCCCATTCTAACGGGCGGCGCGGGACTCAATGGTGAAGCCCGCGCCGAAATGGGGCGCGGGCTGCGGTGGAGCACTACTTGTTCGTGCCGGAAAAGCGTTCGTTCAGCTTGCGGAAGTATTCGGCCACTGCGTCGCTGTAACCCTCCGGAACGCGGGCGTTGCTCTCGCTGCGGACCACGCCGCCCTTGCGCTGCAACTCCTTCAGGCGGAGTTGGGCTTCGAGGGCGGTGAGGGCAGGCAGCATGGTGTTCTGGATGCGGTCCACAAGGGTGTCGCTGGAGAAGCGCGAGGGGTCCAAGCGCTGCATCTGGGCGATGATCTCGCGGACTTCCTGGGCCAGTTCCGGGTTATCGCTGGCGCCACGGGCAATCTGTTCCAGATCGCGCAGAGTGCGCCGATAGTCCTGCACTACCTGTTCCGGCGAGCGGTCAGGTCCACGAGCGGGGGCCATGGAACGGGTGCCATCGTTCATGGCCGAATAGGATGCTCCCTCGCGGCCTGATGCACGATCACCCTGGTTCATGCGGGGGTCGTTGTTCCCCTGCTGGCCAGCCATCTGGCCTTCTGATCCGGGCTGGCCTTGCTGGCCTTGGGATGCTCCGCCTTGCTGGCCGCCTTGCCCCTGCTGGCCCTGCTGGCCTTGTTGCCCCTGCTGGCCTTGTTGCCCCTGCTGGCCCTGCTGCCCTTGTTGGCCCTGCTGGCCCTGCTGCCCCTGTTGGCCCTGTTGACCCTGTTGGCCCTGTTGACCCTGTTGGCCCTGTTGGCCCTGCTGGCCTTGTTGGCCCTGCTGGCCTTGTTGGGCGCGCTGGGCTTGGCGCTGCTGTTCAGCGGATGCGGCTTCTTCCGCCGAGCGGCGCAACTGCTCCACGCTCCGCAGGGCGCTGGCCATGTCGGGGGCGCGTTGGTCGCCGCCACGAAGGGAATCGCGCGCTTGTAGCAGCTTTTCCTGAAGGCGGCGCAGACCATCGGTGACGGGCGCTTCTCGCAGGTAGGCATAGGAGCCCATGCCGCGTCGGATGAGCTCGGCGCTATACTTCATGCGCGCGCCCAGCTCTTCCTGTTGCAGGTCGCGGACTCCTTCGCGGACCTTGTCCGCTGCGCTGCGCTGGCTGTTGGACAAGCGACGGGCCGCTGCCTGCATCTCGCTCTGTAGCCGCTCAATTTCCTCGGCCAGCTCCCGCTTCTCTTCGGAAAGCGATTCCGCCTGAGCGCGCTGCCGGGGATCCATGCGTGGATTGCGGAGCTGCTGCCGGGTGGGCGTGCCGCTCTCTGTGCCGAAGGTCTCGCGGACCTTTTCGGCGGAACGCTGCTGGCGGTTGGCAAGGTCACCGGCCCGCTCAGCCAGCCGTTCCAGCGCCTCTTCGCTGCCCGATTGGCGCATGCCACGGAGGGCGCTTTCGGCCTCCTGTAACGACCGGGCGGCGGACTCAATGGACTGGTCGCGCTGGCCCTGATTGCTGTTGGTATCGGAACTGGCGCGCTCCATCTCACGGGTGGCGCGCTCCAGGCGGCTCATGGCCTGCTGCAGGCGCGGGTCAACGCCCTGCTGCTGCATGCGCTGCAGGCGATCGCGCATTTGCTGGTCCTGTTGTTGCTGGCCCTGTTGCCCCTGTTGCCCCTGCTGGCCGCCACGGGCCTGCTGTTGCCCTTGCTGGCCCTGTTGACCTTGTTGCCCTTGTTGTCCCTGGGCGCGGGATTGCTGGCCTTGTTGCCCCTGCTGGCCCTGCTGGCCCTGCTGCCCTTGCTGCGATTGCTGCCCTTGCTGCGATTGCTGCCCTTGCTGCGATTGCTGCCCCTGTTGCGATTGCTGCCCCTGTTGGCCTTGTTGCCCCTGCTGGCGGGCCATCTGCTCCATGCGCTGTTTCAGTTCTTCCGCTTCGCGGCGGAGCATCTCCTGCTGCCATCGCGAGGCAGCCTGATTCTGGTTGCGACGCGCCTGCTCGGCCAACTCCTGCTGGCGGCGGGCAAGCTCTTCCAGGCGGCGCAGCATCTCTTCCAGTTCGCGGTCCTTCTGCTGCTGCTGGCCCCCGGCGCTGCTCATGCTGTCGCCAGTTTCGTACTGGTTCTTCTCGGTGTCGAGTTCCAGATCGCGTAGGCTTTCCAGATCTTGCGCGGCACCACCACCACCGCCGCCACCGCCGCCCTGCTGCTGGGCCACCTGGATATCGCGGAACACGCTTTGCGCGCGCAGCAGAGCCTGCAGGGCGCGCTGTTCGGGCTGCAGCGAATCCTTCCAGCCGGCCTTCTTCAGGTCTGCGACTGCGCTATCCATTTCGGCGGCGGCTTTGTCCATCTCCTCGGCGAAGCGCTTGAAGGCGTCGCCGCTCTGGGTGATCATGCGGGCGCGCATGCGTTGGGCAAGGGTCTGCGCCTGGTCCTTCAATTTGCTTTGGATGTTGGCCAGGAAGTCAGCGGTTTCCTGCCGGGCGGCGCCGTCCGGGGGTGTGCGGATCTGGTTCCAGGTGGCGGCGATGATCTCCTTCTGTCGCTGGGCGATGTCCTCCTGCTCGTTGCCCTCGCCGGCCTGTCCGCCCGAGACCTGGCTCTGGCTGAAGTTCTTTTCGAAGGGCTGGGCTTCGGCGAAGTAGATGTCTGTGCGGACGGTGTTGCGTGCGTCGCGGGCGCTCACGTAGTACGAAACGATGTCGCCAGGGACAAGCTTGAAGTCCTCAAGATACAGCAAGGCTTCGGCCTCAACATTCTGCGTGCGCCTCGCGATGGCAAGGGCTTTCTGCTTTTCCTCACCCCCGTTAACGGAGTAGTGCAACGTCATCGATTCCAGGCCGTAATCGTCCTCAGCGACAACAGCGATGCCGAGTTCCTCAATGGGGGTGACGCGGGCATCCCTGCCGGGGCGCGCGATGCGTAGGACGGGTGGCGATTCCGGGCGTACACGGATGAAGTAATCCTCCGTGATGCGGATGATGCCGTCCGGTTCCTTGCTGGCGATGTAGTAAGAGGTGCGCTTGGATTTCTCGTCCAGGGTGAAGGCGGCGCGGGCGCTGCGGCCGTCCACCTGGAAGGGCTGCTGGCTGCCGTCGTCAAAGACAAGCAAACCGTTGGAAAGTGGGAGGTCGGTATCCACAACGATGGTGGCTTTCGTGCCACCCACGCCTTCCACATCGCCCAGGTCTTCCTGGGTGGCGGTGGGGATGGCCATCCACTGCGGATACTCGTACTCCACGCGTAGCTTCTGGATTTCGGGCAGGGCAACGGTCTGGATGCGATAGACGAGGGTGCGCGCGCCATCGGCTTCCACGTAGTATTCGACGGGCTTGCGGATGGAGGCCAGAAGGAACTCATACGTGGCCAGGTTCGCCTGCTGCGACATGGGGATGGCTTCCCATTCGGTGGCTTCTTCCGGACGCACGAACAGACGCACGCGGGCGGCATCGAAGCCACGCGTGGTGGCGGTGATCCATTGGTCAGCCCCTTTGCGGATGCTGATGTTGCCGGGCTTTACTTCCACACGGGCCAGCAGACTTTCGCGGGCGGCCTCAGAGCCAGCCCAAAGCAAGGCTGCGCCGGGTCCGAAGGGCGGCGGCGCAAGGAAGATCAACCACAGCAGGACGAGCAGTCCCACCACGCCGCCACCAGCGAACGCAGCGATGCGCTTGCCAGGGACCACGTCTTCCGGCGACTGATGACGGGCGTGGTCCAGGGCGTCTTTGGCCAGCAGTTCGTGAAAGGGGTTGGGGCCGGCCGCTTCCTGTTCGGCCAGGGTGAGCAGGCGCTGCTGAAGCTCAGGATTACGGCGCTCCATTTCGTTCACCGTACGGCGGCGCGTCCAGGTGAGCAAGGGCAGCAGCAGGAAGTATGCCACGGCCAGACCCAGTGAGAGGAAAAGGCCAAACTGCAGGACACGGACGGCGCTCAACCCCATCGGCATGGCCAGCAGAAGAGAGACGGCGGCGTGGGTGCCCAGCAGGGCAACCGCCAGCACAAAGGCTCCGCCGCGGGCGAGAGAGAGCTTCCGAAAGCGCCTCTCCACTTCGTCCAGATAGCCATAGAGTTGTTCACGAGCGCTCATACTGGTTCCTCCGCTGCTCTACGCCAAAAGCGGTTGGCGACCACACTCTCAGCCAGCAGGATGCCGGCCAAAACAAGAAATCCATACCACCCGATGGGCACGCGCCGTTCGTTTTCGGTGGTAGATCCGGCGGGTCCGGGGGGTGGGGCGTCCTGGCCGCTGGCTTTCCAGATGGAAAGCTGGGCGTCGTCCATGGCGGCCAGGTTCGATTCGCGCGGGCTGACGTTGGCTGAGATCCAATCCTCACGTCCCCCGGCGCGCTCCAGCCTGTAGAAACCTGGCAGGGTG